>CAYHTX010000082.1:0-5776 GCA_964359615.1 uncultured Gammaproteobacteria bacterium
CCCCTCTACGCCTTGGGGCCAGTCATCTTCTCTTTGTGGGAGGGGTGGCTATTTGCGCAGTCGCCATGGCTGCGCGGCCTGATCTACATGGCAATTCTGTTCGGCGCCGAATTCGTCGGTATGTGGCTCCTTCACATGCTACTCGGCGAGTCTCCGTCCGAAGCGTCGTACCGGAAAAGCCGCTTCAACATCTGCGGCTTCATACGACTCGACTTCGCTCCCGCCTGGATTATCGCGGGCTTCCTGTTCGAGATCATCTACAAGGTGATCACCGGACAAGTGGCCCTTTGAGACCCACCGCCCTCCCCGCCTCCACGACCACATCCGCCACGCGCGGACAGCTGGTCAAGGCCGAGGGAGAAGACTAAACATCACCCGACGCCTGCCTGAGTTCCTCATGTGATTGAGGACCTGAGGCAGGAGGGAAACACGGGTGGTGTTTTGTTTTAAAAAACGCTAGAGAATTGTATAGAGATACAATTTAGATCCGATTTTTTTATCAAGCTCAATCACCTCACCTGGCACGTGGTCCGGCGCTGCATCGCAGAGCACCACGACCCTCACTCCCCTTTTCGCCTCGGTTTTGATTTTTGGCCAAAGTTTCTGGACGATCTTTTTAACCAGGAATAAATAGATGACATCAGCTTCGCTGATGTCTGCTCCAAAAAAATCACTTCGATGCACCTTAACTTTCGATCGAATGATCAAGGCTTTGAGGCGGATGTACCAGACATGGAGCGGCGATAGCTCAAATCCAACTAGTTTCTTTGCGCCACGTTTTTCGGCTGCAAAAAGGATATCCCCTTTCCCGCAGCCGAGATCATAAATGACAGTCTCAGGCCGGATTGAAAGATGCTCAAAAATAAACGGAATTCTTTTCCTCGGCGTCGGAATATATGGTACCCGTGTCCGAAGGTACAATAAAATGAGGTATACAAAATACCCGGTTCCGAGAATAATGACGATGAAAAAAAGAGAGTTCGTAGAGTCTTGCTAAATTCTATGCGTATGATATACTATTGCCCGAGGAGGATCAATAACCGCTACCATGACAGGAACGTTGATTGATGGAAAATCTATTGCCAAAAAGATTGAACAAGAAACCGCCAGTCGGGTCGCCGCTTTGAAACAGCGAGGGCAGACGCCGACATTGGCGGTTATTTTAGTTGGTGACGATAAACCATCGCATACCTATGTGCGGAAAAAGGGCGAGGCGGCGGAAAAAGCTGGTATGAACTTCGATCTCCGAACACTGCCCGGCTCACTCACCACGGAAGACGTTGTCTCCGAAATACAGAACGTGCAAAGTAATCCGAACCTCTCGGGTCTCATAGTTCAACTCCCTCTCCCGAATCACATTGACACAAATCAGGTATTGGACACTATCGAGCCGGAGGTCGACATAGACTGTCTCACGAGTACGAACCTAGGTCGGATGGTGATGGGGACCGAACTCGTTGTCCCTCCGACTCCGGGTGCCGTCATGAGTATTCTTGAGGATCTTCAGGTTGACCTCGTCGGTAAAAATGTTACAATTATCGGCGCCGGGTCGCTGGTCGGCAAACCTCTCGCCGTTCTCCTTATAAATGCACGGGCGAGCGTAACCGTGTGCAACAGCCGCACACGAGATACGAGAGAAAAATGCTTGGCCGCTGATATTATTGTCACCGGTGTTGGGAAAAAAGACGTCCTGCGGGGCGACATGGTGCGCGACGGTGCGATCGTGATTGATACTGGCGTGGACTTCGTGGGCGGAAAAATGTACGGTGATGTCAATGTCGAAGAAGTGTTACAAAAAGCCGCGCATCTCACTCCGACCCCCGGCGGCGTCGGGCCGATAACGGTTGCGCGACTCCTCCTAAATACGTTGATTTGTGCAGAACAGAAAAAGGATTAAACCTAGATGGAGCGACTAACAATATTTCCTTTCAACGCACACTAGCGAAGTTGCCGGGCACGGCTCGTCCCGCTTCGGCGGGACGAGAGGCCACGAGCTACGTAGCGAACGAGCCGGCTGGGGCGAGTGAGCGGCGGGGAAAGGAAATATTGTTAAAGCGAATAATTGATACTGTGTAATACACAAAACAACGTATGAACTCCCCCCAAATCACCATCATCGTCGGCGCCCAATGGGGCGACGAAGGCAAAGGCAAGATCACGGATTATTTCGCCCACGACGCGGACTACGTCGTGCGTTTCCAGGGCGGCAACAACGCCGGCCACACGCTCGTCGTCGGCAACAAGACCTACAAATTACACCTGATCCCATCAGGTGTTTTGTATCCAACTGCCATCTCAGTTATCGGCAATGGCGTCGTCGTTGATCCGAAGGTCCTCCTCGGCGAGATCACAGAACTCCGGAAGCAAGGCGTGAAACCGCGCCTTCTCATGAGCGAGCGAGCGCACGTTATCATGCCCTACCACGTGGCGCTCGACGGCGCGCTCTCCGGCCACCAAGGGGCGCTCGCGGCCGGCAGCACGAACCGCGGCATTGCGCCGGTCTCGGCTGACAAATATTACCGCCACGGCATCCGTATCATTGATCTTCTCGAGCCAAAACTATTGAAAGAAAAACTCACGAAAGCCTACGCCTTTAACACCGGGCTCCTCAAAAGTCTCGGGGTTGAGTTTCGTCCATCGCTTGAATCAGTGTATAAAGAATATATTCGCTACGGAAAAAAATTAAAGCCCTACATCGTTGATACTGAAACTGAATTGCATACTGCTTTTACAGACGGAAAACATATCCTCTTTGAGGGCGCCCAGGGCATGTCGCTCGATCCGGACCACGGCATGTACCCGCACACGACGAGCACGAACAACGTTGCGCCGTATGCCGGCGTCGGCGCCGGACTCGCTCTCTACAACACGCGCGTCCGGATTATCGGTCTCGTGAAAGCCTATGTGAGCCGCGTGGGAACCAGCCCGTTCATTACGGAGCTTCCTGAAAAGGAGGCCAAAATTCTTCGCGACAAGGGCAGTGAATACGGCACCACCACCGGCCGCCCGCGCCGCGTCGGCTGGCTCGATCTCGTCCAAATCCGCCAATCGGTACGCACCAGCGGTCTCACGGATATTGCCATGACAAAACTCGATATTCTCGGCGGGTATAAAAAAATAAAAATCTGCACCGCTTACAAGATCGGAAAAAAAATCGTCGAAGAAATGCCGGCGAGCCTGACCGAGCTGCGCCGCGCAAAACCGATCTACAAAATCGTTCCCGGTTGGCCGACTATTTCAGAAAAAGAAAAACACCGACTGCTGGCGGCAGGTTACGCCGCGCTTCCAGCGACGATGAAAAAATACATCGAATTTGTCGAAAAAGAGGCCGGCTGCCGCGTTTCGATTATTTCGCTCGGCCCGAAACGTGAGGAGACGATTCTCCGCTAAATATGATTCGAGCTGTCATCTTTGACATGGATGGAGTCCTCGCTGATACTGACAAGGCGCGTTTTGACATCTTAAAAACTATCCTTGGGAAAAGAAACTACGTACTCAGTGATGATCTCTATAAACGCTGTGTCGGCAGAAAGACGAAAGTCTATCTGCGCGAATTTTTTCCTGAGATGACCGACCGAGAACTCTCTCAAATCTATGATGAACGCAACGCGCTCCTCCACGCGCGTCCTGCCGAACACGTCGCCGAGCTGCCCTTCGCGCGCGCCTGCGTCCGGGCATTAGCAGAGAGTGGCCTCCCGCTGGCGCTGGCCTCGTCATCGAGACGCGCCGAAATCGATCTCATCTTGCATGAGATCGGCATTCACGAGCATTTTTCCGTCATTATTTCGTCAGAGGATATAACCAAGTACAAACCGGATCCGGAAGCGTATCTTGCCTGCGCACATGCTCTCGGCGTGGCACCGGAGGCGTGCGCCGCGATCGAAGACTCTCCGGTCGGCATTGCGTCAGCCAAGGCAGCCGGCTGTTACGCGATCGCCGTCCCCTATGCACACGAAAGCGAAGAACTGAGCCAGGCCGACCTCATCATCACGACGCTCGAGGAATTGCCGGCACGCATCCAGGCGCTGCGTGGCCTAGCGCATGATCAATCGCCGCTATGACATTTACCACCGATACCATTGACTTTTCTCAACTTTCGCCGGCTGAAATCGAAACCAAACTCCGGGAATATCGCATTGCTCTCACAGCGGAAGAAATTTTAAAAATTCAAAAAGAAATTCTCCATCGCCCGCCGTCGGTCACTGAGGGCATTCTCTGGTCTATCCAGGGTTCGGAACATAGCTCCTACAAAAGCAGCCGACCGTTTCTCAAACAATTTGTGACCAGCGGCCCAAACGTCATGCTCGGCCCCTCTGAGGACGCTGGCATTGTTGAGATTGCAAAGGATGACGCAGGATACCGGTATGGGATTGTGGTCAGTCACGAATCGCACAACAAACCCTCACAAGTCGTTCCCTACGAGGGCGCGGCGACCGGCATCGGCGGCAATGTTCGGGACGTATCGTGCATGGGCGCGAAAGTGATCGCGAACGCCGATCCTCTCCGCTTCGGCGATATTACCCGCAGCCACACCAAATGGATTCATGAAGGGGTTGTCAGCGGCATTGCCGGATACGGCAATCCGATCGGCGTACCGACCATTGCCGGCGATGTATATTATGATCCTGGCTATAATGACAACTGTCTCGTGAACGTGGTCGCGCTCGGCGTGCTCCGCGAAGATGAAATTATTCATTCCAAGGCTCCACCAAACTCTGCTGGCTACCACCTCATCCTCGTCGGCAAACCGACTGACAATAGTGGCTTCGGCGGCGCGAGCTTTGCGTCGCTCGAGCTCAGCGAAAAAGATCGCGAACAAAATAAAGGCGCTGTTCAGGAGCCAAACGCTTTTTTGAAGAGACATCTCCTAAAGGCCAACTACGCGCTTTTCAAAATCCTGAAAGAAAAAGGCCTGATCGATCGCGTCGGGTTCAAAGATCTCGGTGCCGGCGGCATTGCCTGTGCCGCCGTCGAACTGGCAGACGCTGCCGGGTTCGGAGCCGATGTGAATCTCGATCTCGTGCACAAGTCCATGAATGATCTCCATCCCTCGGTTATCCTCTGCTCCGAAACGCAAGAGCGATTCATGTGGGTCGTGCCGCCGGAGATTGCGCCGCTCATTCTCGATCATTACAATATCGCGTTCGCGCTGCAAAAAATTTCCGAAGGAGCGAAGGCGTCAATTATCGGCGAAATCCGGAGCGATGATCGATTTATTGTGACATATCAGAGCGAAGAAATCGTGCATGCGCGCGCGAGCGACGTGACGCGCGGTCTCCTCTACAACCGACCGTACAAAAAGCCGGAGCGCCAGTTTGCCGAGTCGATACTACCGGAACCGGCGCCGGAATCATACAATGAAATTTTTCTCCAAATTCTGTCGCATGAAAATGTCGCTTCGCGGGCGCCAATCTACGAAAACTATGACAAAAATGTCCAGGGGCTCACGGTGATCGAGCCAGGTGAGGCCGACGCCGGCGTGATCCAACCGTTCAAAAGCGGCGACTATCCCGAAGAAATAAAATCAATCGGTGTCGCCCTCTCGGTTGACCAAAATCCGCGCTACTGCCGCATCGATCCCTACTGGGGCGGGGTGAATGCCGTGGTCGAAGCGATGCGCAATGTCGCAGCCGTCGGAGCGACACCGGAGGCGCTCACTGACTGCCTCAACTTCGGCAATCCGGAAAAGGAAGACCAAATGTGGGAATTTGTCGAAGGCACGCGCGGTGTTGCCGAGGCGGCAAAAGGCATTCATTTGAAATCACATCCTGAGCAC
>CAYHTX010000083.1:0-5548 GCA_964359615.1 uncultured Gammaproteobacteria bacterium
CTACCACAATAAATCCAACACCAAATAACAATTTGGAAGAGAGAGCGCGCGGGTCATAAGTATAAACAGTGTGATGATCACGAAAATTTTTCGATTGATCCTGTGTCAAGCCGTAAACACGCACTGGATTTTTTAAGCCATTTTTTATGAAAAAATCATTTATAATCTGTCTTGGGGTATAGCGATTTAAGCAAGGAACATACAAATAATCGAAGAGCTGGTACCTCGTCATCGGATTCAGACGAAACAAATCAATTATTTTTTCTGCGAATGCTTTTGATATTATTGGTATTTTTACCGTAAAAATACGAGCTAAGCTCAATGTATATGGAAACAACCCGTGTTTGCCATATACCCCCAAAACCAGCCTCCCTCCAGGTTTTAAAACTCTCACAAATTCTTTAAAACATTTTAAGGCGTCAACTGTATGATGTAAAACTCCATTAGAAACAATTAAATCAAAAGTGTTATCTGGAAAAGGCAAATTTAATAAAGATGCTTGAATAAAATGCATGTTCTGATAAATATCAAACACTTTCTCTTTCAAAGTTTTATGCAGATCGACTCCATAAACTTCGCTGGCGCCATTTTTGAGCAATTGAAAAGAAAAAGTTCCGTGTCCGCAACCACCGTCAAGACATTTCTTGCCTTGAACTTTTTCGGGAGTTAAAGCAAAATTTGTATACAACATTTCCCCCTGCTTAAACCAAGTGGTATCATCCCAATCATTCAAACGGCTAAAACAATCGGAATACAAATCTGCTGTTTCTTGTTCTGTTTTTTTAATATCTCTAACCATAAATTTTAAATTAATTAATATTTATTTTATTTAAAATTTCATTAATTTGCACCTTGGATATGCTGTGCTGGCGCTTACCTGTTCTCCCCAACTCCACATTTTCAATAAAATTTACTTCAACCACTAAATTTTTACCCAAATGTTTTTTTGTTTCATAAATAATTTTATCTAAAATATTTTGCTCAAACAATGGAGCTTTGACAATTTTAAATTGTAATTTTCCCGATTCCTCCTGAACTACTTGAAATTGTCTAATAGCATACTCATAATTCGCGAATAAACGAGCAAAAAATGACCCTGGAACAAATTGATTATCACAACCGACAATCACCGCCTGTATTCTGCCCTGAATATCACCAATTTGAGGTAAACCGCGGCCGCAAGCACAAAGTTCACTATTATCTATTTGCACTGCCAAATCTCCCAAACGATATCTAATCAAAGGCGCGGCAAAATTATTTAAACTGGTAATCAAAACTTCACCCACTTCTCCTGGCACCGCTGGTCTGCCATCTTTTACAATTTCTACAATGAGACACTCTGCAACCACATGATGCCCCGTGTGATATTCACATTCATAAGCCAATCCACCGCCAAACTCACGCGATCCATATTTATCAAAAACCTTACAACCAAAAGCATGTTCTATAATATTGCGACTTTCCAACGGTAAATTCTGCGCTGAGGAAATTATGGCTTTCGGTTTATAACCATCGTATGGTTTGTTCTTCAAATATTTAGCAATAAAATTAAAAGATTCCGCATAACCATCCATCAATACCGGCCGACAACGATTAATTTTATCCATAAATTTATCTAGTCCGGCTTCATCCATTTCATAAGCAGGAATAAAACTGCGACGGCTCAATTTGGCATCAGTTACCTCTCTAATAATTTGCAACGGTTTCATTCCCAAATATTTATGCCACAAACGCAATTGACGATCTCCAAATTTATAATCAGTCCACTCAGCGCTGCGCAAAGTCGCTGCCCACATCATTTCCAGTTGTTTTTTCTCTACAAAGGTGAAGAACGGCTCTCCTGTAGAACCGCTGGTGGTTACTTTTTGTATCTTCTTTTTATTATGCGAATCAGACATCAAACCTAAATATAAATTTTCTCTAACAATATTTTTATCAATAATCGGTAATTTCTGTAAATCCTCAATGGTTTTTATATCCTCTACGCGCAATTGGTTTTTATCAAATACTTCACGATAAAACGGGACATGATAATAGACGTGATTTATTAACTGACGAAGTTTTTTTTCTTGAAATTCTTTAATTTTATCCGGCGACAACCACTGACTTCTATTAAGATCCTCATAGTATTTAACCCCCTGTGAAGTTATCATCCAATGATGGAGAAAAAAAGTTCGCCCATACATAGCAAAAAGAATTCGCCGCCACCAATCCTTTTTGATTTTTTGTTCAGTAGCGGGTGTCTTATTTTTGTCAATGAAATCACGCAAATTATTATCATAATCGCTCAATAGACGAAATTCCACCAAACCCTTGAGAATATCCGCAAGTGTCTGATAACTGGCTATCCAAAAAGATTTTCCGAGTAAATAAGATCGACCTGCCCGTCGTACATCAAATAAAGTTTCAATCTGCCGAATGGAATAATTTTTTGTGTGGGCAGAAATCGTAATGAAAGTTTGAAAGTGATAATATCTAAAACGGTGCGATAAAACATGTTCCATCACTGCTTTCCTGGCGATAACAAAACCGGATTTATTATCTTTCAAATTCATTCTGTAAAAAAAATTTAAAAGACAATTTAAAAATAAACTCACAAAGTATCTAAAATTCCGAGAAATTTCCACATGATTGCGCCAACCGCTAACCAAATCAACATGCGTGAAATTAATTTCATTGTAAAGCCGCCAAACATCTTCTGGTAAATTTTGAAGATCCGCGTCCATGAAACAGACATAATTACCGATAGCGACCTTCAACCCATCTTCCCAACTGGCAGCGATTCCTTTGTTCTTTTCATGAATTACCAACTTTAGATTTGAGTATCGTTTTTGCAAATCTTGAATCATCGTCATTGTATAATCTCCACTGGCATCATCAACTAAAATAATCTCACCATTAATTTGTTTCCGATTAAAAGTATTTTGCAAACGCGCAACCAAAGCAGATATGTTTTTGCTTTCATTATAACAAGGACAGACAACCGACAGATCATACATAATGATTATGCCTTAAAAATAACAAACTTGTAAATAAAAAAATCAAACACAGCAAAAAAACCATAAACCAAAAACTGAGAAAAGAAATAATGCAAATACAATTTATCCACCAAAATATACATTAAACCAACATTGATAAAAAAATTAAGCCCGGCCAAAATAAGACTTATAGTCGCTTGTTTGGGAACTAAATACCAATGTTTATTTTGAAAAGACCAAAATTTTTGTAAAGAAAAAGCCAAAACAAAACCCACTAAAAAAGCGATGGCGCTGGAAATTAAATACCAAACATGAAAAATATTAGTCAACAAATATAGAGTTAGCAGACTAAAAAAAGCCGCCGTTCCGCCAGAAATTATAAAACGAAAAAACTGTTTGCCTATAATTATTTTTTGTTGACCAAATTCCATATTTTTTTAGCTCTTTCTAACCAATTATACTGCTTTGAATCTGTGTAAGCACTATGACTAATTCTATCAGAAAAATCATTATTTTGCAAGACAAAACCAATTGACTTCTTTAACTCTTCTATATTACCATGAGGAAACAAAACAGCATTTTTCTCATTCAAAACTTCTCTGATTGACGGTAAATCAGACGCTATAATTGGTACGCCAGAAGCCATATACTCAAACAATTTTAAAGGCGAAGTATAATGACTGGAAATCTTTTCAGAAGCTATATTTGGCAACACCAGAATATCCGCTGCCTTGAGCCAAAAAGGAATTTCACTCGACGGACGCCAGCCAATTATTTTTAAATTAGAAAATTGGTACTTTTTTCTAAATTTTTTGACATCTTTATTTGTACCACCAACTAAATATATCAACACTCCTTCTGGCAATAAACCAGCTGTTTCAGCCAAAACATCCGCGCCCTTCCATTCATACAAATGACCGGAATAAAGCGCTATTTTCTTATAAATCGGTAATTTTAATTTTTGTCGACATCCTATTTTATCAGGTAAATTTTCAAACATTTTCAAATCAACAGCATCTCTCGCAACCAAAATCTTATTTTCGTTTACGCCCTGTTTAATCAATTCGTTTTTCAATCCGCTGCTAATTACTACCAAACCCTTACAGCGCCTCCATGTTTCTCTGTATTTTGACGAAATTTTATCCGGTAGGGTATGAATTTCGTAATAAAGTGGACTAACTTTTTTGGAAAGCCAATACGCCAAGGACAAATCGCGAGTATAATAAACTTCCCCTTTCTGTTCATGTAGATATTTTCTGACTGAACAATAGAACGTCCAACTTTCTAACCAAAAACCCAACATTCCAAAAATGTCGAGAGAGACCAAATCCAAGCACCAACGTCTGGTAATCTTAAAATTATTCTCTACACCATAAAACGCAAACGGATCGTCTTTGAGACGATTTAAACGTCGCGGAACAATTAGTTCAACCTCAACACCCTGCTGAGCCAACGCCTCACATGTTTTCATTATCTGAATGCCGTGAGCTTTTTCAGTCGGCAGACGGATATTGGCGATATAAATAAAACGAGTCATAGCTATTTAGCAACTACAAAAAACAAACCTAAAGTAAACTTATCACAATTCATCTTAGACCGCAAGGCAATAACTATCCTATCACATAACAAAACCTCAGGCAGTAAAATTATTTTCAACAAACGCGGTAAAATCACTTCAATCTGAGAAAACGCCGCTGAAAACGGCCCGTGGCCGAACGGTTTGATTTGAATATTGGAAAAACCAGCAGTGGCAAATATCTTTTCCAACGACTCGCGCGTAAAACGCCAATAGTCGCGCGGGTCGGGGTGATAAGCCACAAGGAACGGAACAACACCGATAAGCGTGCCACCATGATTAAGCACGCGTCTAATTTCAAATAAAACCAGTGAATAATTATATAGATGTTCCAAGACGTTAAAAAGCAAAACTGTATCAACACTCTCGGTCTGATACGGCAAAAAATCTTTTTCCAGGTCAATTTTTTTCCCGCCCGAATTTTCAAACCCCAAATCCAAACATTCAACAACAGCGTTTTTCTCTTTTTTTAAGAAACGATAATAACTGGCTGATTTTATCCCGCTTCCGATGTCCAACGTCTTTCCTTTTATTGTTTGACGCTCGCATTCTTTGTTCATAAAAATGCGATATAAATCCTTGCCACGCCAAATTTCTGTTATTAACCCCATATTTATTTATAAATTAACATCTGCTTATTTTTTAGGATACCATCATCATAATTTTCCGTTTTATTTGTTTTATGAGATAAGGGAATGGTTTCGTGGCAACTACTTCGGTCCCAAAAGGAACGGCAAGTACATTCATAAAAACACTTTGATTGAGAGAGAAAAGTTTATTTAATTTACCACCCTCAACACGATAGATATGATACTTTTTTTTCTTAAAAAAATGTTCTATGTCGCTCCTTTTGTATTTGTGATCACCTAATGCCTTTTTATTTATTTCAATAAATATAATTGGTTTCCATCTATCAATTAAGGAAGATGCTCCTTGTAGCACCTCTGGTTCCATCCCTTCTACATCAATTTTAATAAAATTAACTTTATCCACC
>CAYHTX010000084.1:0-5509 GCA_964359615.1 uncultured Gammaproteobacteria bacterium
CCACCCATGCCCCTGGCGCGGACATGAGTGGATTCATCCTGGCTCGCCACGGCGAACAGGACATGTCACGCGCCATCTCGTGCCCACAGGGAGGAACACGAGATCTCTCGCCGAACTGCGTCTTCACGACCTTCGGCAAATTCCAAAGATCATCATCCACATGGTGATTTTTGTTTTTTTGTAGCGTTGACAATGGCAAGTAAATTGATATACTGCCAGGAGCAATCTTTCGTCCATCTTATGAGAAAACGTTTAAAAATGAAAAAAGGTCGAGGCTGCGCGCTTTGCAAACCATGGAAATATGGCAAAATGAAGAGATGGAAATCTAAGGAAGAATCCACCATTAAACTTTTTGAAGAAGAGAGGCGGAAAAACTATGCCATATAACGCCAACGAACACGAACTCGCCATTCTCAAATACTGGCAGGAAAATAATATTTTTGAGAAATCAATTGAACAACGTCCGGACAGCAAACCGTACGTCTTTTACGACGGCCCGCCGTTCGCGACCGGACTGCCCCACTACGGGCATATTTTAAGCTCAGTCATCAAAGACGTGGTGCCGCGCTACTGGACCATGAAAGGCTATCGCGTGCGCCGGCGCTGGGGGTGGGATTGCCATGGGCTCCCGATCGAAAGTCTCATTGAAAAAGAATTAAAGATCTCCGGAAAGAAACAAATCGAAGAGATGGGCGTCGGCGTGTTCAACGAATCCTGCCGCTCTAAAGTGCTCATGTACACGGAGGTGTGGAAAAAGATGGTGGACCGCATCGGCCGCTGGGTCGAGTTTGATAATGCTTACAAGACGATGGACCCGACCTACATGGAGTCAGTCTGGTGGGCGCTCAAAACCATTTGGGATAAGGGGAACATCTACGAGGGCCGGAAGGTCCTCCTCTATTGTCCGCGCTGTGAAACGCCGGTGTCGAAAGCCGAAACCGTCATGGACAATAGCTATAAAGATGTGACCGAGGAGAGCGTGTATGTGAAATTTAAGATTGTGAACCCTCACCTCGTCCTCCCCCTACGAGGGGGAGGAATGGAAGGTGTCATGCCCAGTGCGTACCTGTTAGCCTGGACCACCACCCCGTGGACGCTCCCGGGCAATGTGGCGCTCGCCGTCGGCGCAGATATCGAATACACGGTCGCTAAATTTGAGGGGGTCTATTATATTCTCGCCAAAGATCGTTTCATGCATCTGTTTGAGGGGAAACCGTTTGAAGTCGTGGCTCAGGTGAAAGGGGAAAAGCTCTCCGGCCTCGAGTATGAGCCGCTGTTCGATATGCCGGAGATGCGTAGCCCTTCGGCTTCGGCTCAGGGTTCGCAGACCGCTGCGAAAAAGGCGTATTATGTGGCCACGGCTGATTTTGTGACGACTGATGAAGGCACGGGCATCGTCCACACGGCGGTCATGTATGGTGAAGATGATTACAACCTCGGCCTGGCACTCGGTCTCCCCATGGTGCCCATGCTTGATAGTAAAGGGCATTATACGTCGGTCGCGCCTGAATTTATTCGCGGCCAATATCTCAAGCAGGCGGAAAAAGAGATTAAAAATGATTTAGAGGCGCGCGGTCTTTTGTTCGACCGTCTTTCGACGACGCATTCGTACCCGCACTGCTGGCGCTGTGACACGCCGCTCATCTATAACGCGATCTCGGCCTGGTTTATTAGCATCCAGAAAGTTAAAGCGCGGCTGCTCGAGCTCAATGAAAAAATCAACTGGTATCCCGAGCACCTGAAGCACGGACGCTTTCAAAATATTCTCGAAACTGCGCCGGACTGGAACATCTCGCGCAACCGTTATTGGGCGACGCCACTCCCGTTTTGGAAATGTGCTGGAAAAGAAAATAAGGAAATTGGAAAAGTAGGAAATAACGATTGTGATCAGGTGGTTTGTGTGGGGAGCGTAAAGGAATTGAGAGAAAAAGCGATAAATTTTGATGAAGTATTTACGACCGATACGGTAGCGGACATGGATCTGCATAAACAATATGTGGATCGCATACGTCTCGGCTGCGAGCAGTGCGGCGGCGAAATGACACGCATTCCCGAGGTCATAGACTGCTGGGTCGAGTCTGGATCTATGCCCTTTGCCGAGTGGCATTATCCGTTCGAGAATAAAGAGAACTTTGAGGCGCGGTTTCCGGGGCAATACATCGCCGAATATATCGGACAAGTGCGCGCTTGGTTTTATTATCTTCACGCGGTTGGCACGCATCTTTTTGACACGAATGCATTTGAGCATGTGGTCACGACCGGCACGATTCTCAATGAGAAAGGGGAAAAACTTTCAAAGTCAAAACGAAATTATCCAGACCCGTGGATCATCATCGAGCAGTACGGCGTTGATGCGCTCCGGTATTACCTCATGACGAGTGTGGTCATGCAGGCCGATGATTTGTTTTTCAACGAGCGGGAAGTACGAGAAGTATACAACAAAGTCGTGAACATGCTCTGGAACGTGGTCACGTTTTATCTCACTTACGCCGGAGAATATGACGGAAAGACTCGCGCGAGTGACAGTACGTATATTCTCGATCGGTGGATTCTCGCCAAAACAAACCTCCTCGTGAAAGACGTGACCGACGGCATGGACCACTACGACACGGTTCGCGCCGGGCGACCGATCAAGGAGTTCATCGAAGAACTTTCGACATGGTATTTGCGGCGGAGCCGTGATCGGTTTAAGGGCTCCGCCTCTGCTAAAGCTACGGCGGACAAGGATAACGAAGCCGACAAACAAGCCGCGCTGGCGACGCTCCGAGAAGTCCTCCTCACGCTTGCTAAAGTCATGGCACCGTTTACGCCGTTTCTCGCGGAGAAAATTTATCAAGAGGTGGGAAAGACGCACGAATCAGTGCACCTCGAAGCGTGGCCGACGTCTGACGCATCCATGGCAGAAAAAAATAATGCCGTCCTCGCTGAGATGGACCAGGTTAGAAAAATCGTCGAGATGGGACTGGCGCTCCGGGCTGAGGCAGGGGTTAGAGTGCGCCAAGTTTTGGGACGGTTTTCGGTTGCTGGCGCATCGTTTTCTCCGGAACTCAAACAGATTGTGGCGGATGAACTAAACGTGAAAGACGTGGCTGGCGAAACTGGCACGGGCGGTGCGTGGAAGGAAAAAGCGGATGGCGGCGTTACAGTTGCACTCAATATCGAAATCACTGAAGAGCTCAAAAAAGAAGGTTTGGCCCGCGAGATCGTCCGCACCATAAACCAGATGCGCAAAGACATGAATCTCACGGTCGCGGATCGAATTGTCGTGTCATATGAGACGAATGATGATCTCCTCCGCGCTGTCTTTCACGAGTATGGAAATGAAATTCGGCGACAGGTACTGGCGCAGGAGATCACGTTCGGGGGCGGGGAACCTGTTGAGATTGACGGCAGAACGGTCATGCTCCGTATTGTAAAAACATAAATCAAAAGTCCCTCTGACCTGGGGGGAATTTTGATTTGACAGCTTTTTTTTTCTGCTGTATACTCATGATCACGAATCATAAAAGAAGCAATTTTGCCTCTGTTCAGCAAAAAAATAGTGGCAATACTGTTTCTTGAAGAGTCAAAAAACGAAGTGCGCTTCACGAGACCCTCTTGGAGACGTGTCTGATCCGGCATCTGCCAGTTACCCTTCGGGGAATAGGCGGAGCGTGACTTGTCGGCGTGCTTGGTAGCCTTATACCATGCACACATCTCGGCGGGAACAATAAACTGGTATAAGCGGCCATCAGGACCGATTTTTTGGTTTCTCTATCCATTCGTCCTATGACCAGCAACCGGTCAACCTGCAACTTTAAAACCTTTTAACCTGTCAACTCTTTAACGACGTATCTATGCCGCGCACATATAAACGCCAGCCGACGACGACCCCAGAGCGAAAGTTTTTCACCCCCATTCGCGATGCCATGGCCATGCCGGACCTCGTTGAGGTTCAGCGCTCGAGCTATGACTGGTTTTTTAAAACCGGCATTAAGGAACTCTTTGAGGAAATTTCGCCGATCACGGATTTTACCGGCCGAGACCTCGAACTGTATTTCGAAGACTATTATATAGATGAACCGAAATTTGACGAGGTGACCTGCCGCGATAAAAATATCACCTACGAGGCGCCGCTCAGGGTCAATGTTCGGCTCGTCAATAAACGCACCAAGCAGGAAAACCGGCAGGAAATCTATCTCGGCGACGTGCCGGTTATGACGCAGCGCGGCACCTTTGTCGTGAACGGCATTGAGCGGGTCGTCGTGTCGCAGCTCATCCGTTCGGCCGGAGCCTTTTTTACGGCCGAAAACGTCCGCGGCCGCCGTTTTTACGGCAGTAAAATTATCCCGAACCGCGGCGCCTGGATCGAAGTCGAGACGGATCAGAATAACGTGATCTGGATCAAAGTGGATCGGAAGCGGAAAGTGCCGGCGACGGCGCTTCTCCGCGCCTTTGGGGTCAGTACGAACGAAGATATCATTGCCGGGTTCAAGGACGTGAATAATCACCCGAACATTGACTTCGTTGAAGCGACGCTCAAAAAAGATCCCTCGACGACCGAAGAAGAAGGACTGATCGAGGTCTACAAACGTATCCGTCCGGGGGATCTCGCCACCGCGGACAATGCGCGCAGTCTCATCCGCGCCATGTTTTTCAACTTTGACCGGTATGATCTCGGCCGCGTGGGCGTCTACAAATTCGCCACCAAATTTGCGTTGAAACTCTCGGAAGAGCAGTATGATGCGAAAGAAGAGCGTGTCCTCTCTCCCGGGAAGCTCCTCCTCGTCTTGAAAGAAGTCGTGCGCCTTAATGTTTCCCAGGCCGAACCGGACGACATTGACCATCTCGGCAACCGCCGCGTGCGGGCGGTCGGAGAACTCGTGCAAAATCGTTTCCGCGTCGGGCTCGCGCGGATGGAGCGCATCATCAAGGATCGCATGAGCACCTATGAGCTCGACAGTCTGACGCCGAACAAGCTTATCAACGCCCGGCCGGTGATCGGCGCGGTGCGCGAGTTCTTCATGTCATCTCAACTTTCCCAGTTCATGGATCAGGTCAATCCTTTGGCAGAGCTTGAACACAAACGCCGCATCAGCGCGCTTGGGCCCGGCGGGCTGTCGCGGGATCGCGCCGGGTTCGAAGTGCGTGACGTCCACACGACCCACTACGGCCGCATTTGTCCGATCGCGACGCCGGAAGGGCCGAACATCGGCCTCGTCGGGCACCTCGCCAGTTTTACCAAAGTAAACCAATTTGGCTTTCTCGAAGCGCCGTACCGCCGGGTAATTCACACCGTGCCGAACGAGGCCCGCTTTACGACCGGCGAAGTCGCGCGTGAGGATATTCCGGGCATTGTGAAAGCAGGAGAAAAAATCACGGAAGAGATTGCGAAGAAACTTGAAAAGTCCGCCAAAGGCGGATCCGCCTTTGGCGGAAAAAAAGATCTGGCAACGATTGCGGTCAAGCCGCGCGCGACGAACGAAATCGTCTATATCAATTATTTTGAAGAAGAGCGCATCGTGACCGC
>CAYHTX010000085.1:0-5508 GCA_964359615.1 uncultured Gammaproteobacteria bacterium
CTTTTGGCATGGCTTTCGTGGCTGGGAGAAACCTGGTCCCGAGTCCGGCAACGATAATGACGCCCTTGCGAATCCTGTGTTTCATATGGATAAATAGTGCAAATGCGAAGCTAGTATAACGTGAGCTCTCTCCCACGACAAGGGTGGTGCCTATGTTTGGAGCTCCTCCCAACTGATCAAATCGTAGGTCGTTCCGACCGGAAACCCGGGCGGCGGGTAGTACCGCAGGTTCTCGTCATGGAGATGGTTCGTATTGGTAAAGCCGGAAACAACCGGATTGCCGTATTTCCAGCCGCCGCCGTTAAATGATATTTGCGAGCCAAAAAATACCAGGTTCGTGCGGGTATGCGCGGTATAGAACGGCCGATAGGTCGAGCCGAATTGGCTGAGCGCCGCCGCATGAATGGTCATGTCTGTCGGGACATCATGTGGCACGATAATATCGCGCTGGGCAATGAGACCGAGGACGTCATCGCTCCCGGTCTCGGCGTAGGTCAAATTATTCTGAATCATGATATCGCGGTAGGTGGCGGCGGACACCGGAAAACGCCCGGCGCCGACCGTCACGCGGCCGTTCACCACGCCCTCCACCCAGACATGATCCTCGACAAAAATGGCGCCATTCGACGGGATCGTGTAATTCGTCACATACTCGCGCGTCGCGAGGTCATAGTTCAGTGTCGCCGGACACCAAAAGAGCGGATTAAACCAGCACGGCGACGCACCGGCATAGCCGCGGCGCGTGAGGACGCGGTAGACGTCGAAGGTGCCGTTCGACTGAAACACGAGCTGGTACCCCTGCACGCCGGACGAGGTGAGGTAGACGCCGCCGGCGATCGCGTTGTCGCGGAGCAGCGAGAGATCAGCCGTGATCGCGGTGAAATCTCGAGCCGGCACCGGAAAGATGAAAAACTGGACCGGCCCTCCGCTCCCCCAGACGCCCGGACGGGTCACAAACCCGTCGAGGTAGGTCACCCGAGCACTCATGACCTCGGCGTCGGTCGTGCCATCGAACTGGATTCCGCCGTTCGAATGTACGCGACCATGCACAACGGTCGTCGGGCTGAACCGCATATTCGAATTCTGGAGAAAAGTGTGGTCGGCGACCGACGGAAACCCAACCCGCGCCTGGATGGTGCGCCGGAGCGTTGGCTCAGCCACGGTCCAGCCGGTCGAACGCATGGTGACGACGGTACTCCCCGAGAGCGGCGCATCGATCTCGAGCGAAAAATACCCAACGACCGCCCCATCCTTATCCTCATACGGGTGGACATACGGCCCGGGAAGACCGGTGCCATCCATATAATCCTCAGCGTCATGCGAGAGATGCCAGCGGTAGTATTCGATGCCGGCCTCTGCGATGTGCAGCGCCGCATCCCGCTCAAAATACCTGGCTGAGGTACGATGCTCAAACACGGCGTAACTCGCGATGCCCGCGCTCGCGACCGTCACCGCGAGGGTCCCGAAAATCACGACAAAGAGGATGCTATTGCCGCGTCTGTCACTCACGAAACGATTGAATAGATGAGAAAAAAAATACTTCATGTTAATTGGTTTTTACATTTCGTATTTGCGTCGTGCTTTCGACATGGAGCGGCGCCGGCGACTCATCCGGATCGCGTTCCACTTCGAGCTGCACCCGGATGACCCGGATCGCGGTCGTCGTGACCGGCTGCGCGAGCGGCGCCTCGGACCCGGTATACGTTTCCGGATAGTAGAGAAAGACCGGCGCTCCGACGATCGCGTTGACGACATCCTGGGCAAGTTCGCTCACCGCCTCTGAACTCGAGACATACTGCAGAGGACTCCCGGATGGCTTGGTCACGCCTTTTTTTAATACTGTCCCATCGAGAAAATACCGCAGGCGTTCGCGGTAGCCATCCGCGTCAACGTTACTATACACGGTCAGCGTATTCGTCGCCGCGGTCGCAATCGGATAAGCGCCGATACTCGAATATTCGGCACGCCGGACTTCGTTCACGATGCTCTCAATCGCCCGACGGCTATCGTGCTGGGCATCGAGCTGGTCCCCGATCGTCCGGCTGGCTCTGAGCGACGAAATAAACATCCAGCCGACACCGAGAGAAACGATCATGAGGACACCGATCGCGATCAGCATTTCGACCAGTGAAAATCCTGAGCGGCTCCCGAATCGTTTTACAAAATAGTGATTCATATCGCGCTACTGCGGCAAAAGATCAACGATCGCTTCGGTATCGCCGCTCACGATGATCGTCTGTTCATACGGCTGGTAGCCGGCTTTCCAGACGCCGAGACGATACGCGCCGGTCGTGAGTGCGCCAAAATACGTCTGCCCGCCGGGGATGCAGCCGTTCGTGAAACTCATCGAGACGTCAGACAGGACCGGCGTGATGGTCGAAGACGCAGTCGAAAGAAAAAGTCTATACCGCACATAACGGTTCCCGTCATGAATCGAGGAAATGATCGGATCGGTCTCGTCATAGTAGGTGAGACCGGTGCCATCAGGTCCGAGATACATCCAGGTCGGGGTAGACGAGGTGTCGCTGGCCGCTATCTGAAACCGGACTGCGCCTGGTCCGATCGGCGCTGGTTGTCCGAGCGGCTCCCATACCAGATTCACATACTCCGGCGTCGTGCCGACATCAAAAATAGATGACTCGAGACTGCCCGAGGCGACAAACACATCACCGACCGCGCGGAGCCGCACATCTCCAGTCGTCGTCACGACATCCACTCCGCCGTCGTCAGTAAAATATCGTCCGGCATCACCGATCATGAGCTGTCCGCCTCCCCCGGACCAATCGGTCTGGCGGATAAATCCGACATCAGTCACCTGGGTCGCGACATATCCGGAAAACGTGGACGTGATCGTCGCGCGCGCCCCGGACACCGGCTGGAGGGTCGTACTGTCGCGCACCGTCACATGGAGCGAATGCGTGGTATTTGGCGCGAGGATGATCTCGACCGGCTGCGTCACCCCTGGCGCAACCGCGACAGGCGACAGCGGGATCGCACCCATGACATCGTACGCGATGGTTGGAAGTGTGATCGTATAGGTATCCCACGGCAGCGATTCGAAGGAGTACACGCCGCTCGCGTCAGTCACGCCATTCTCATCGACTTTCAAGACATCGGGCGAGGTGCCGATGAGCGTGGTCCCGTCGAGGTCGACACCAACCCCTTCCCGCGGTTCGCAGACCTGGCTCAGCGTCACGACGTCGATCTGCGACACGCGATCAATCGTGAAACTCACTTCAGTCACATCTTGCGCGACGACGGTCACCGGACGATGGATCGGATTCGGTATGTCCTCACTGGGTTCGATCGTCCCATCGGTCGTGTACCCGGCTTTTGCAGCTGTAATATGGTACGCGTCAACGGCGCCCGGCAGATCGACGAGCCGGAGCATGCCGTCATTATCAGTGGTATCGGTAAAATCAAAAGTCGGCGTCGTACTCGTCGCAACGACATGGACCTCGGCACCCGGCACCGGTGTGCCATTGGCATCAAAGACTTCGATAAAGAGCGCGCCATGGGTCGGGTCCCCCTCGAGATGCTGCGGTCCGGAACGAGTGACAAACGACAGTGGATTCTGCTGCGCACAATCCTGACAGACGACTTCGATATGCACCAGTTTATAGTCAGCCGGCGCGGTATCATCGGGTGTCCCGCCGATCGTCCCGTCAAACGGGTCGTCAATATTGCGGATGGTGCGCGTCACGACGAAGTCCATACCGTTCCTCGCGACCACGCTCGTGCGTTCGAGGACGCCGCTCGGACTCCCGTTCACGATCCCGACATCGAAAAAAGACAAGTTGCGGATGATTTCAACCTGTTCATTGAGGACGGCGGTTTCAATGATGCGGAGTCGAGAATTGAAGACCGCTTTCAGAGCGAAATGAATAGCGCCGTAGACCCCGACGGTGAATAAAATAAATAGACCGAGAGCGACGATGACCTCGATGAGCGAAAAACCGGCGCGCCGCATAGGACAGGGCATGATGTGATACGTGACGCCTAGTATACCACAGCGAAGGAAAATCTCCGAAACGAAAACTCCTCCGCTGAACGGAGGAGTTACGAGAGTTCGTGTCACTTCGGCATATAGGCCATGAGGCCGGCCTGGCGCGCGCGCTTCACGCGGACGGAAACTTTGCGTTGATGGTAGGAGCAGAGTCCGCTCCGCCGGCGCGGCGCGATTTTCATATATGATGAAATAAAACGCCGGAGAATATGCACTTCTTTATAGTCAACTGACTCCATGTTGTTCATGCAAAAGTAGCACTGCTTCTTGGCTTTTTTGTCTTGAACGCGTTTCTGCATACGATTAAAATGGGATATCTTCTACCTTAATCTCTTCTTCGCCTGTCGTCTGCGGCGGCGGGGCGGTCTCCCCCGTCTCTCGCGCCGGAGCTGGCGCGGCAGTGGCCGTTCCCCCGGCCATCCGGCCGCCATCGAGCATAATCATATTATCAACGACGATTTCCGTCCGATACCGTTTCACGCCGTCTTGCCCCACCCAGTCCCGCGTTTCGATACGGCCTTCGATATACACGCGGCGGCCTTTGGCGAGGTATTGGCCGGCGATATCGGCGATCTTCCCCCAGAGAACGCAGTTATGATACTCGACTCGCTCTTGTTTCGTGCCTGCCTGGTCGGTCCAGACCCGGTTAGTCGCGACCGCAATGGTGGCGACGGAACGGCCGCTCGGGGTGGTCCGAACTTCCGGATCGCGGGTCAGTCGCCCGAGAATGGTGGCTCGATTTAAGTCCATAGAATAGAGGACAGGAGAGTTAGACGTTCGCAATATCGCTCTCGAGCAGTTCATCCAGTTTCTTATCGATATCTTTCATATTTATATCTTCTGCTTTGGTGCTCGTCGGCTGCGCCGGAGCGAGGGGGGCGACTGGCTTCGCCTCGCGCTCATGGAACGCGAGCTCCCCGTCCCGTGCCTGGCGAGCGGCCATGGCCGCCAAGCGCGCTTCATGCACGTCAGTCACGACATCAATTTTCGCGCTCATGGCTTTCCGCTTCTCATCAACCTTCCCGAGCATGATGCGGAGCGGCTGCGTCATGAGCCGCAATTTTTCCTGGACTTCGGGCAAGCGCTCCGCCGGCGCCGTAAAATAGACGAGGTGGAAATAGCCGTAACGGATGTGTTTCATGGGGTAGGCCAGCCGGCTCTTCCCGAGGTCGTGCATGGCCACCTCTGTTCCGCCCGACGTTTCGACCGTTTCCTTGATCTTGGCCGCGACTGGCGGCACGTCAGTCTCAGCGAGCGTCCCGGGCAAAATAAAGAGTAATTCGTACGATTGCATAGAGTGTTAAAAAGTTCCCCGCTCCCCCATCGACCGGGGTTCGGGAAACGACATTGAATCCCATGATTCTGGAGAAAACTGGCGCTACTATACCAGCCGAACCCGCGCGTGTCAAGGACTAGGTGGAATACGCCCCATGTGCTATACTGGAAATACGAGAGACGACCTCTCGTATTCAGTTTCGCGATCACTATGCTATCAGAAAAAA
>CAYHTX010000086.1:0-5506 GCA_964359615.1 uncultured Gammaproteobacteria bacterium
TTGGGATGAGCGCTCGCGATGCGGCTGATCGGGCGCGGCTTGAAGCCCTTGATTTTGCTTCGATTTTACGGTACTATTACACGGGTACTGAGGTGCGCCAGATGTACGAATAAGGGGGAAAATTTAGGTGATGTTCTCAGTTCCCGACAGGGAATTTTTGTTTCCTCTGCGATTTTGGCCAAATGCAAAAGAATTTATACTTTTATGTTCAACCAAATCCCCGAAGCGCTCGCCGCGCTCAAAGCCAGGAAGATGATCGTACTCGTTGATCATCCGGATCGGGAAAACGAAGGTGATCTGGTGATCGCCGCCGAGCATATTACTCCGGAGAAGATGGCCTTTATCATCCGGCATACCGGTGGCGTTGTGTGTTTAGCGCTCGCAAACGCGATTGCCGACCAGCTCCATCTTCCGCCGATGGTGCCCATGAATACGTCCCGTCGGCAGACGCCGTATACCGTGAGTATCGAGGCAGCCCACGGCGTCACGACCGGGATTTCCGCGGCTGATCGCGCGACAACGGTTCTCGCTGCCATTGCTTTCAAGTCAAAACCGAATAATCTTCATCGGCCGGGACATATTTTTCCACTGCGCGCGAACGACATGGGGGTTATTGCGCGCGCCGGGCACACCGAGGCTTCGGTTGATCTCTGCCGCATTGCCGGCCTTCGGGCTGGCGCAGTCGTGAGCGAGCTCATGCATGATGATGGTACCATGATGCGCGGCCGTGCGCTTTTTTCCTTTGCCAAAAAACATCGCCTACCGATCGTGTCGGTTGATGATCTCATCGCTTACCGCATTCAGCGGGAAGTGCTGGTCACGCGCGCGGCGACTGCGGAGCTGCCGACTGCGTATGGCAACTTCACGATTCACGTCTATACGAGTGCGCTCGACAATAAAGAACACGTGGCGCTGGTCATGGGAACTGTCACGAACCAAGAAAATATCTTGACGCGCATCCACTCCGAATGTCTGACCGGCGATACGCTTTCGTCGCTTCGCTGTGATTGTCGCGCGCAACTTGAGGCTGCCATGAAAGCGATTGCTGCTGAGGGCCGCGGGATCTTCATGTATCTGCGCCAAGAGGGTCGCGGGATCGGACTTACGAATAAAATTAAAGCCTATGCGCTCCAGCAGAAAGAAGGACTTGACACGGTCGAAGCCAATGTGCGGCTCGGCCTCCCAGCGGATGCGCGGCACTATGGCATGAGTGCACAGATTCTCCGTGATTTGAAAGTGAAAAGCGTTCGACTTCTCACCAACAATCCGCAAAAGCTCGCCGGTCTCAAAACGATCGGCGTGACGGTCGCGAAACAGGTCGCGCTCGAAACACCGCCGAACGAGCATAATCTGAAGTATTTGAAAAGCAAAAAAAAGAAGCTCGGGCATCTTTTGGATAATGTGTGAAATAGTTGTCATGAATCATATATCATGTAACCTGTAACCTGTAAAATACACTATTGGAATAGAGGTTCTATAATATATGAACACGTTGAGTATTGATGAGGCGTTTATGGCGCGGGCGATCGAGCTTGCGCGTCGGGGGGCAGGCTATTCCGGGACAAACCCGCTCGTCGGCTGTGTTCTGGTTCGTGGAGGAAAAATCATTGCCGAAGGGTATTACAGAAAATTTGGCGCTCCGCATGCGGAGGCGGATGCCCTCAAGAAATTAGAAAATAGCCTTCGTCATGAGCTCAGGCCGAATGAAAAATGGAAAATAGAAGATGGTTTGACCATGTACGTCACGCTGGAGCCACACAATTTTCAGGGGAAAACGCCGCCGTGTACAGACGCAATTATTCAGTCGAGGATGATTTGTCGGGTCGTTGTCGGTGTCAAAGATCCAAACCCAAACGTTTCGGGACGCGGCCTAAAAAAATTGCGTGCGGCTGGGATCCGCGTCGACGTCGGTGTTCTTGAAGATGAATGCCAGGAACTCATTGAAACATTTGCCAAATGGATTTTGACGCAGTGGCCGTTTGTCCTCCTCAAATCAGCGATCACGCTCGACGGGGCGCTCGCGATGAGGCGAGGTGTCCGGTCAGATTTTAGCGGGCCGGAATCCATGAAGCGCGTTATGGAGCTCAGGCAAATCTATGATGCAATCGCGGTCGGCGCAAATACGGTCGCGATTGACAATCCGCGCCTTACGACGCGCGGTGTCCGGCGGGCGCGTAGTCCGGTCAGGGTGATTTTTGACACCGGATTGCGCATTTCTTACCGGGCGCAACTGTTGAAAGAAGCAGGCAGAACGATTATTTTTACCGGGCCGAATGTCACAGAAAAAAAAGTTCGCGCTGTGTGTGCGGCCAGCTCTGGCGTCGCAGTCATTCCATGTCCGGTGAAGGATGGGGCAGTGTCGCTCGGCGCGGCGCTCAGCTGGCTCGGGCAGTACGACATCACGAGCCTCATGGTCGAAGGCGGCGGCACGCTCGCGTCAGCGTTTCTTGCCGAAGGACTGGTTGACAAAATGATAATCCATATCGCACCGTTTTTTGCGAAAAGTCTCAATGCGCCGAAGTTGTTTCAGAAAAATTTCAGCCATCTTCGGCTCGAAAACACACGCTGGGAAATCCTGGGGCGGGATGTGTGGTTTACGGGCTATTCAAAAAGTCTCTGATCGATGGGGAGTGCTTCGCGAGTGCTGAGCGTGGAAGGAGGGATGTACAGAAAACAAAAAAAGACCACGGTTACGTCGAGGTCTTTTTTTGTTGCAATATACTCTGTCATTCTTCTACGCGCTCTTTTTCGCCCGCCTCGCCGCCTTCTTCTTCCGGCGCTTCGCCGCGTTCGACCGCCTGCCAGAGTTCTTCCTCGATTTTTTTCATGAGCGGCCGGTTCGACTTGAGGTATTCCTTGACTTTCTCGCGGCCAACACCAAGTTTTTCCTCGCCAAAGCTGTAGCTGTTGCCGGATTTATTAATGACGCGATGAATAACGGCCGTATCGAGGAGGTCGCCGGAAACGGAAATGCCCTCATTGTACATGATGTCAAACTCGGTGGTGCGGAAAGGCGCCGCCACTTTATTTTTTACCACTTTCGCCTTGACACGGTTGCCGATGACGCGTTCGCCCTGTTTAATCTGGGCCGCGCGGCGGACTTCGATCCGGACCGACGAATAAAACTTGAGGGCCACGCCGCCGGTTGTGGTTTCCGGATTGCCGAAAAAGACGCCGATCTTCTGGCGGATTTGGTTGATAAAAATCACGATGGTTTTGCTTTTACTCACAATGCCGGTCAATTTCCTGAGGGCCTGGCTCATGAGCCGCGCCTGCAGGCCCATGTGCGAATCGCCCATCTCGCCTTCGATTTCGGCTTTCGGGACGAGCGCGGCGACCGAGTCAATGACCGCGACGTCGACCGCATTCGAGCGCACCAGTGTTTCCAAAATTTCGAGCGCTTGTTCGCCAGTGTCTGGCTGGGAGATAAGGAGGTTATCCACGTCAACGCCGATTTTTCTCGCATAGTCCGGATCGAGTGCGTGTTCGGCGTCAATAAAGGCCGCGAGTCCGCCCTGCTTCTGGACTTCGGCGATGATGTGCTGGGCGATGGTGGTTTTACCGCTCGCTTCCGGCCCAAAGATTTCAATGATGCGGCCGCGCGGCACGCCTTTGACGCCGAGCGCGATATCGAGAGAAATCGAGCCGGTCGGGACAGTCTCGACCTGCATGGCTTTGGCTTCGCCAAATTTCATGATGGCGTTTTCACCGTATTTTTCCTTGATTTGTTCAATCGCGGTCTGGGCTGCCTGGAATTTGCCGTTTTCTGGTGTTTGCTTGGTCATACATGTGGGATATGGTGTGACGGTGTTAAAAAAAGAGGAGGCTATCCTCTTCGCTCGCATTGTACGCGTTTTGGTTTATGCCGTCAACTGCCAGCGTCAGACGGCTCAGCGAAGGAAAATTGTTCGGCATCGCGTAAAATCACATGCCGCACATAGGAGACTTCCTTGCCTCGCTTCTTTTGTGCCGTGATCTTGATGGTGTTAATGCCGCTCGACAGATTCACGGTTTCGTTAAACTCGCCGCTCCGGTTCGTGTGGATAGTCTGGCCATTGATCGAGACCTGCGCTTCGAACTCGGTCTTGCCGCGGATGGCGAGGGCAGACTCTGAAGTCACCTGGCCGTTGTTCGGCGTGTAGAGCGTCAAGGTTGGCGGTTCGATAATCGTTTTTACTTGCCAGCCGAGGTAGAGCGCGAACGAGATGAAGAGCGCCACGATCGCGAGCGAGCGGAGGAGGTATGGCAGGTCATTGAGGTGTTTGGCCGTGATGCGGGGAGCCGCAGGAACGAGAGATCGTTTTTTATCCGCCGCTTCCTCATAGATGAACTGTTCGAGAAACGGTTCCGGCGATACTCCCAGCGCCTGGACGTAGCGTTTGATAAAATTTTTTTGATACGTTGAGCCGTACGGGATGTCGGCAAAGCGGCACGATTCGAGCGCTTCGAGGTAGCGCCGACTGATTTTCGTTCGGAGAGCGAGTTCATCGAGGCCGACGCCGCGCGCTTCGCGGGTTTCGCGCAAACGAAAACCGATTCGTTTCGGCGTTTCGAGCTTTTTCTTTTGGAAGACCATATGGATGATGCATGTTTGCATTTGCTACCTCGGTGATATTCCTTTTTCTTGCTCAGAAACTCGCGTCCGCCTCGGGCGGACCGGTGAGTGGCCTGCAACCGCACTCCTCCTCAACGGCCACTCACCTCGCTCAGACAGTCTTCGCAGCGAAAAAGGAATATCCCCTTCGATTTAGCAAATGCAAACCTTTTTGATTTTTACGGGTTCTGTTTTTCAGCGGCTTCCTTTTCAGCTTCGTCATCAAAATCATTGAGCTCACCGCCGGCATCCATTGTATCATATGCGGCCGATTCCGTCACCAAAATTTCACGGGGCTTGGCGCCGTCGGCCGGGCCGATGATCCCGGCCGCTTCGAGTTCGTCGAGAATCCGGGCGGCGCGGGCGTACCCCACCTTGAATTTTCGCTGGAGAAATGAGGCGCTCGCTTTGCCGGCGGCAATAATCTCTCGTTTTGCTTCCCCGAACAGCGGATCCTGGTCGTCAGCCGGGCCGCCGAACATGCTGACCGTGCCGCTGCCGCTCGGCTTTTCGACGATGGACTCGTCATAGGCCGGTTCCTCGTCGCCTTTCAGGTATTCGGCGACGTTTTTAAGTTCTTCTTCAGAGATGAACGCGCCCTGGATACGCACGGGTTTCCCGAGCTCTGACGTCAGAAAGAGCATATCGCCGCGCCCGAGGAGTTTCTCGGCGCCCGGACCGTCCAGAATCGTGCGCGAATCAATAATCGAGGCAACGGAGAAAGCGATGCGCGCCGGGATGTTGGCTTTCATGAGTCCGGTAATGACGTCAACGCTCGGCCGCTGGGTCGCGACAATGAGGTGAATCCCGACCGCACGCGCCATCTGCGCGAGGCGAATGATCCCGGCCTCAACTTCGCCGGCGGCGGTGGCCATGAGATCCGCCAACTCATCAATCACGAACACGATGTAG
>CAYHTX010000087.1:0-5460 GCA_964359615.1 uncultured Gammaproteobacteria bacterium
GTTCGGTTGATCACTTGACGAGCTTCTCGATCGTGTACGCGCCTCCGGTGTCGAGCAGTAGTGGCAGCGGCTCGAGCGGTTCGAGCAGTAGCGGCGGGGGTGGCAGCATCTCGAATCCAAATCCGCCGGTCATCCCGGTCGTAGCGGCCACGACAGTCCAGGGTTCGGTGGACGCGAGTTATACCGTGAATACCGCGGCCACCGTGACTGTGGGAGCTTCTACCCATACCGTGACGGTCACGAGCGCGACCGAGAGTCAGGCCACGGTGACCATTCAGTCTGATCCGGTGACGGTCACGCTCACGAAGTCCGTCTCTCAGGATGTGGACACCAATGCCGATGGCGTGAAGGATTTGCGGGTTACGTACCTCGGACTCACAGGCGGCAAGGCAGAGCTCCGTTTCATGAACTTGACGGATGCCGGCGAGGCGGCGAATGCCGTGACGATCGAAGCCGGCGCCTATGATGTGACCACCCGAACCGTTACGCTGTCGTTTAACGCTACCAACGCCACGCAGTATGCGGTGTCGAATCTTGCTGACTTTTCCGATGCTTCATTCGCGCCGTACGTTTCTTCGACGGTCTGGACATTGACCGAGGGCGATGGATTGAAACGCGTCTATGCCCGCTTCCGTTCAGCCGAAGGCGGGGTGACGACTGTCTCAGATACGATCACCTTGATCGGGCAGGGATTTGTTCAGGTCGAGGTGGCGGCCTGCGCCCTTACTGCCGGGAAGGCCTACAAGACCACTGCCTCGCGCGCGGTATACTACATTACCGATGACTGCACCAAGCTGCCCTTCCGGAATCCGCAGGTATTCTTCACCTATTTCGACTCATGGGATGATGTGGAAGTCACGACGGAGATCCTCCTCGAAAGTGTTCCAGACGGCAAGGACTTCATGCCATGGGGCGCGAAGTACGATCCGAAATATGGTGCGGTCGTGAAGATGATTACCGATCCAAAGGTGTATCTCCTCCTCGGACCGAACAAATACTGGATCACGTCTGAGACAGTGTACACCGGTCTCGGGCTGGCCTGGAACTGGATCGAAGACGTGGCAAAGAACCTGCTTGATAAATATACGGATAGCGGCGAGATTACGACGACCGATACGCATCCGGATCAAAGCATCATTAAGTATCAGGGCGATCCGAAGATTTATCGCGTTGAAAAAGATCCGGCTGACCCAGCGAAAAAAATCAAGCGTCATGTAAAAGACGAGAAAGCGTTTGAGGAGCTAAAACTCCGCGAGGATCGCGTCATCACCGTGCCGGATACCGAAAGCTACGATACTGGCGCCCCGCTCGAAAGCTCGGGCGCCGCTGGCGCTGCTGCGGTCAGCGTTTCAACCGCAGGCCTAGCCAAGACAGTGGAGTTTACCGAAACGCTCGAGTTCGGCTCGACCGGTGAAGAGGTGCGGGCGCTCCAGGAGAAGCTGAAAAACCTCGGATTCTTCGATGCTGACGTCACTGGATACTTCGGCGGGGTGACGAAGGCAGCAGTCGAAAAATTTCAGGCGGATCGAAACATTCCGACGCTCGGCATCGTCGGACCGGTGACGCGCGATGAACTCAATTCGCTCTAATTGCGAAGCTGCGAATAAAAAAATGACACTCCCGGAGTCGGGAGTGTCATTTTTTGATGAATTTGTATTGACAAAACCGTTTTTTTGTGCTATACTTCATGTATAAAAAAATATAAACATAAACAAAAACATATGTTCGCACCAAAAAGGAGGGAAGCCGCCGAGCTTCGCCTGGCAGGACGTTTTTATTTCTATCAGTGGTTAGCAGGTATCCTGATTGCGGTAGCTGCTTTTTTGTTGCTGTCTGCCGCGGCGCAGGCGCAAACCAGCGATGCAGAAGGGGCAGAACCAGCGTCAGAGGAAAACACGACCGAGGAAACTGCGTCACCCGATGAGGCCGTCTCCTCGGGAGGAGAGGCCGAAACGTCAGGGAGTACGTCGGAAGTGACGCCTTCATTTGAAGTTGACGTTTCCTCTGATGATATTGGAGCTGAAGACACAGGGGACGTGATGACCGATGTGAGCACGCCGAGTTCGCCCTCAGTCGAAGCCGCGGCCGATGCCGAAGTTGCACCGGCTGATTTGGGGGTAGAGAAAAGCCGGGTGCTGCCGAACAGTCCCTGGTATGGCTTCAAACGATTTGGCCGGTCGTTCCGGGAGACGCTCACTTTTAATCCTGTTAAAAAAACCGAACTGCGTTTAAAACACGCGAGCCAGGAGCTCGTTGATGCTGAAGCAGTCGTAGCCGAGGCTGAGGATGCGAGCGACCTCGAGGCGGCGAGCGAGGCGATGGAGCGGTACGGGCGCCAGGTGGAAAAAATCCAGGCAGATGCCGTAAAGATTTTTGAAAAAAAACAGGCTGGCGAGGATGTTCAGCCGGTCCTGAAGGAAGTGTTAGACACGCAGCTCAAACATCAGAAAGTCTTTGAACGGTTTGAAAAACATGTCCTCCTAAAACTTCCTGAAGAAGTGCAAGGAAATATCCTCTCCCGCATTGCCGAGGTGAAAGAGCGAGCGGCAGCGGCGGCTGGGGGTACGATGGTGAGTATTGAAGATGATCCCGAAGCGCTGAAGCAGGTGATGGATGACGTTCTGGCGGGTCAGCGCGGCAGCGCATTTAAGGATATCCATAATCTCGAAGTATTACGGCGTCTCGAGGATCATGTCCCGGAGGAGGCGCGCGAGGCGATTCGGCAGGCTGAAGGCAATGCGCTCAAGCGTTTTGCCGCAAAATTTCAAGAATTGCCGCCAGAGATCCGTGACGGAAAATTTGAGCAGTATGTCCAGTCGGTCTCGGGCGACGAAACGCGGCAACTCGAAATCTTTGATGAGATCAAATCCCGAGACGACGTTCCGGAGGAGGTGAAGGCGCAGATGGAACTGGCCAAGGATATCGCGGCGAAACGCTTTCAAGAACGGCTGGAGAAACTCGAAACTGATGTCGATGATCCCGAACTTCGCGAACAGCTCCGGTCGCAGGCCCTGGCCCGCTTTCAGGGTGGCGAGGCTGACATTGGTAAACTGCGCGCCCTTGAAGACATCCGTCAGCGTGCTGACTTCCATGATCCGGCCGTGGCAGCAGAGATCGAAAAACAGCGGACGGCCCAGATTGAAAAATTCACGGCTTCCTTTCCTGACGCAGCCGGCGATGCGGCCCATTTTCAGGAGTTGTCTCGCCAAATGGCCGAAAATCCAGACCCGGCGACCTTTCGTCTGATAGAGGAGCTCGAAGCCAAAGTGAAGGCCGACCCGGCCAAGCGCGCCTTTATTGAGCAAATGGATCGGGAGGTCAAATCAAAATTTCTCGAGCGGGCCGAGTCTGACGGTGACAAATTCTTTGCCCAAATTTCGTCGAGCAACCCGGAAGATATCGCCGTTTTCCAGCGACTGCAAAAGGACTTTGGCGAGAATCCGGAAGATTTTTTTGCGAGGGGCGCGGCTGGCGAGGCGAGCGTGGATGTCCCAGGGGACCAAGCATTTCCCCGTCCATCGCGGCCCTTTATCGTCCCACCCGGCGCGCAAAAGTTTTTTGACCAGGCCATTGAAAAACAGTCAGAGCGCATCACGAGTCATATCGAACGCATTCAGGATCCGGCGCTTTTTGAACAGTTCCGGGTCAAACTCGAGGGGGCGGATCCGACGCTGCGCGCCGAGCTTGAACGCCGTCAAAAGGATTTCGGACGGGTGTTTGCCGAAAAAGAGCGCTTCACCGAGCAATTCGGGCCGACGCCGGAAGAACGCGCCGCCCGCTGGCAGATTGATCAAGGCGAAGCCGATTTCCGCAGCGATTTTGAAGCGCGATATAACGATTCTCAGTCCTTCGAGGAGCGCCAGGCGCTCGATCAGGAACGTGTTGATGGACGAAAAGCCCTTGATGCGCGTAATCAGGATCTGCAAAAACAATTATTCGAGAACCGCAAAGAACGGTCCGGTCAAACCTGTGACGCCGAGTGTCAGGCGAGACAAGAAGGGCGCTTCCGCGAGAATGGAGCGCGCGAGCGAGATGGAAATAATCTCGCAAATCCGGAACGACCACTACCTCAAGAACAATTTCGTGGTGGCCGGCCAGAAGGTTTAGAGAATCGTCCGACCTTCGATACGCCGCCGGACCAATCTGAGGGAGCGCCCTCTCCGGCGCCATTTGCCCCAGGCGAGTTTCAGGGGGGAAACGTATTTGCTCCTGAGGGAAATGAATTTCGAGGCAGGGAATCATTTGGTGGTCTGCCCCAAGAACCTCGCGAGCCATCGCCGAATGGCGGCTCTCCTGGCAGTCCCCAGGGTCCCGGCCCGCGTGAATCCTTTGGTCAGCCTTCCGGTCCAGTTGCTCCGGCCGCTGGGAGTCCGGGCAGCCCTCCCCAGAGTGGCGGTCCAGGCCCTGCTGGCCCTGGTCCTCAAGGCCCGGGTGGCGGTAGTCCGAATGGCCCCGGTGGCGGACCCGGAGGCCCGCGATAATCCCTAAACGCCTCACTTCCGACAAAACCCATATATACCTTCGCAAATGTTCCGCTCCAAGCATCTGGAGCGGAACATTTTTTTGGCAAGCCCAGTCCTTGACAGAGCTCATCGCCCATGGTATACTTGAAGGCATAATCTCGAAATTTTGCTAAATTATCTCTTTTTTAGAGAAAGAGGACGAACCATGGGATACCCCGGATGCCGGGTGACATGCTAGCCCAGGGCTCGATAAACTATCGGCATGTATGCTAACCAAAGAAAAAAAACAGAGCATCATCAAGAAATTCCAGACGCATGAGGGGGATACCGGGTCGAGCGAAGTCCAGATTGCCATCCTCTCGGCCGAGATTGATGAGTTGGCCGGCCACTTAAAAATGCACCATAAAGATCATTCATCGCGCCGCGGCTTGCTCCACAAAGTCGGAGAACGCCGACGGCTCCTCAGATACTTGAAAAAAGAAGATGCCCGCTCCTACGAAGAACTGACGAAGAAATTGAAATTAAAAGCCGCCAAAGTCTTCGCGGCTGCCGGAGCAGTGAAGCAGCCGGTAGATGACGAGGCTGACGAAGATCACGATGAGCCCAAGAACGAGTAACACCAGAAATGCGATCAAGCACCCCGATCAGCGCGTAGGGGTGTTTATTGATGTGCAGAATCTGTATTACAGCGCGAAAAATTTGCACGGACGCAAAGTAAATTTCGGCAACATCGTGAAAGAAGCCGTGGCCGGACGCCACCTCATCCGCGCCATTGCCTATGTCGTGCGCACGGAAACGCGGGAAGAGCAGCCGTTTTTCGAGGCGCTCTATAATCTCGGCATTGAGACGCGCGAAAAAGACCTTCAGATATTCCAAAGCGGACTGAAAAAAGCCGACTGGGATGTGGGACTCACCGTCGACGCCATCAGGCTCTCCCCATCGCTCGACGCCGTGATTCTGGTTTCCGGAGACGGCGACTATATCCCGCTCGTCGAGT
>CAYHTX010000088.1:0-5372 GCA_964359615.1 uncultured Gammaproteobacteria bacterium
AGGATCTCGGAGCCGGCCGGCATAGATGCGCTTTTTTTGCGCAAAGTGCTGACGAGTGCGCCTCGGGCGTACCATTTCGAGGCCCACAAGGGCCGGGCGGAAGGGGTGGTCGCGTCCGGGCCCTGAACGGAGTGGGCGGGGGGATGAAGCGCCCCAAGAACGCACTCGTCAGCAAGGTATATGTATGCCAGACCCGCTCGCATCTGTCAAATGATTTTATTAAATTACTTGCCGATACTCCACTCATACGGTACAATACTGCCACTATGTCAATGACCCCAGAGCTGATTGTAGCGATTGCGACCCTGGCACGCCTCGCGCTCACCGAAGAAGAAAAACGGCGCTACGCCGACCAACTGTCGGTCGTTTTCGGGTATATTGAAATGCTCGGTGAAGTTGATGTGACCGGCGTGCCAGAGACGTGCCAAGTGACTGGACTCACGAATATCATACGCCATGATATTGCGAGGGATTGTGATGCAGCGACACAGAAGAAGTTGATATCAGCTTTTCCCGAAAAGATGGGCGAGCTCCTCAAAGTCAAGGCCGTGTTTGAACATGTGTAATGCACTCGCATGAAACTCAATGAATGCACTATTGCCGAGGCGGCTCGGGGGCTGCGGAAAGGGGAATTTTCTTCTGTGGAGCTGACGCAGGCCTGTTTGGATCGGATTAAGGAACGGAATGCACTCCTCAATGCCTTCATCACAGTCTGCGAGCAGTCAGCTATCGAAGAAGCCAAAAAAGCCGACGCGCGCTTGGCCGATGGTACGGCGACGCGTTTGACCGGAATTCCGTTTGCGGTCAAAGACGCGATTTGCACCAAAGATATTCGTTCCACTGGTTCGGCAAAAATTTTAGACCATTACGTGCCGCCGTTTGACGCCACCGTCATCGGCAAAATCCGCGGTGAGGGCGGTGTGCTCATCGGGAAAAACAACTGTGACGCGTTCGGCCATGGCGCTTCGAACGAGAATTCCATGTATGGTCCGGTCCGAAATCCGCATGATACGACAAGGGTCGCTGGCGGCTCGTCCGGAGGTTCAGCGGCGGCGGTCGCAGATAATATGTGTATCTTTGCTATCGGTGAAGACACCGGTGGGTCCATCCGTCAGCCGGCGAGCTTTTGCGGGATTTACGGACTGCGTCCGAGTTATGGGCGCAATTCCCGTTATGGCATCATGCCGATGGCCAGCTCCCTCGATACGGTGGGCCCGATGGCGAAATCGCTCGAGGACATTGCCGCGCTCATGGAAGTCATGGCTGGCGCGGATGCGCATGACGCGACGACCGTACGAGACAGCGTCCCAAAATACACCGAGGAACTGCACCAGGCGGCGCTCAGGGGGATGCGGATTGGCATGCCAAAAGAATATTTTGCGCTCGAGGGGATGGACACTGAAACCAAGACGATCGTCGAGAAAAAGATCCAGGAGGTTGAGAAGGCTGGCGCAACACTCGTTTCCGTATCCCTCCCGTACACGAAATACGCCATTCCTGTCTACTATATTATTGTGCCGTGTGAAGACAGCTCAAATCTGGGGCGGCTTGATGGCATTCGCTACGGAGTCAGACAGGCGGGGGAGTCGCTTCAGGATGTCTATGCCAACTCGCGCGCGGTCGGATTTCCTGAAGAGGTCAAGCGCCGGATCATGATCGGAACCTATGCGCTCTCGGCCGGCTATTACGATGCCTATTACCGCAAGGCGCAGAAAGTCCGGACACTCATTATCAGAGATTTCGAGCGGGTATTTGATGAAGTCGATGTGCTCATGACGCCGACCTCGCCTTTTCCGGCGTTTTGCATCGGAGCGAAAGCCAATGATGTGCTCGCCATGTATCTGGCGGACGTGTTCGTGAGTCCGGCGTCGGTCGCCGGCCTCCCGGCGCTCTCGGTGCCGGCTGGGAATACGAAGACCGGACTGCCGGTCGGGCTGCAGATTATTGGGAGACGTCTGGCTGAGTCGCAGGTGCTGCGGGCAGGAGCCAGTTTTGCGAATCTATGAGCGAAAAAAAAGCTGAATATTTTTCAAGGTATCTCGAGGATCTGGCGCGTGAGGATAGAGAGCTTCAGCGTCTGATGCAGGAATACGAGCAACTTTTTGATCGGCTTGTGCCGGGCCGCAGGGATATTGAGAAATACGTTGAGGAACGCGATCTTCTTCAGAGGAACATTCGCAATATCCGTGAGTCCCTGGCTCGGCTTGAGCGTCGGATAGAAACGGGAACTGCCGAGTACATAGGCGGAGTCCGCGAAGGGATGCGCGATTTCATTGCCGAGGCAACGACACAACTCCTGACAATGGATGGTGCAATCAAACATCTGGGGGAGCGGATTCAGGAAGCGCGTCCCGAACTCAGAGAGAGTTTGGGACAAATACAGAAGTGCATCGAAAGGATGGAGGAGCTTGAAAACAGGGATGGGGACGGGCGGGCAATGCTTGATCGTCTGCCGCCGCATATGAAGCATTAGCTATGGATGAACAAACGCTGAAAAAAATCGAGGAGCAGTCAAAGGTCGCCCCCCTCAGTCCCGTCAAAGACATGACCGACTTTCGCGATACCTGGCGTGTGTTTCGGATTATGGCAGAACTCATTGAAGGGTATAATTTTTTGGTAGATTTGAAAAAGGAGGTGACCATCTTTGGCTCGGCCAGATTTTCGGAGCATCATGCATATTATAAAGTCGCGCGGAATCTCGGCAAATTGCTCGGCAAAAATGGTTTCATTACGATTACCGGCGGGGGCCCCGGGATTATGGAGGCGGCCAATCGCGGCGCCTTTGAAGCCGGCGGCGAGTCCATTGGCCTCAATATCCAACTGCCGCTCGAGCAGCGAACCAATCCCTATGTAAAAAAATCGGCCGGGTTTAATTATTTTTTCACCCGAAAAGTCATGCTGACGTCTCCGGCGAACGCCTTTGTCTTTTTTCCGGGCGGCTTTGGGACGCTCGACGAATTTTTTGAAGTTGTTGACCTCATCGATTTGAACATGCTAACCCCCGCTCCGATCGTGCTGGTTGGAAAAAAGTTTTGGCAGCCGATTCTTGATTTTATTCGCGGTCAGTGCGTGCCGGTCGGCTCTGTGCGCGAGGAACAGGTGAGCCTGTGGCATCTGGTTGACACGGCGGACGAAGCGTTCGCGCATATGAAGGACGTCGGCGACGTGATGGAAATCTGCGATTTATCGCCGAACAATTTCCATTGCAAAGGCAACATCGACTGGAAAATTTTTCAGGTGATGGCCGAACTCGTCGAGGGGTTTGATTTCGTGACCGGCATGAATCACGCGGTAACGGTGCTCGGGACAAAAAGCATTACCATGGAGAGTCCGTATTTTGCCGCGGCGCATGCCCTGGGGCAGCAGCTTGCGCAGCATGGCTACTCGGTCGTGACCGGTGGAAAATTCGGTATCGCCGAGGCGGCGAACAAGGGCGCCTTTGAAGCCGGCGGCACGTCGATCGGTATCGGGATGCGCGTTGGCCGGGTGGGCGCGGATGTGAATCCGTATCTCAGCAAATCAATTTTGTTTCAATTTCCGTTTACGCGCAAACTCATCATGGGGGCGCCGACGAAGGCCTTTGTCTTTTTCCCCGGCGGACTCGGCACCATGCATCAGTTATTTGAAGTCTTGACGCTCATGCAGACGAAGAAGATGGAGCGGCTGCCGGTTGTCCTCTACGATGCGGTGTTTTGGGAACCACTTCAGGATTTTATCCATGAGGTGCTGATTAAAAAATTGAAAACCATTGCGCCCGGCGACGGCGATCTTTTCCGAATCGTTGATGATGTATCGGAAATCATCACCCTCGTCGAGACATCGCACAGCGCCGGACACGGGGAGAGTCTCGCGATGCCGAGATTCTCGAATGGCGCTCCGCTCCCGCGGCCTGCCTCAGTATGATTCCCTGGTTTCAGTGGACGACCATTCAGCTTGGTCCGGTCCCCATCCAGGTATGGGGGCTCTTTGTGGCGAGCGGCATGCTCCTTTCACTTATCATTCTCTCAAAGCGGAGTCCGAGGTGCGGCTTTGATCCGAACCGCGTCCTCGATCTGGCGCTGTGGGCCATTGTCGGCGGGTGTATTTCAGCGCGGTTTTTCCATGTGCTTTTTTATGAGCCCGGGTACTATCTCTCGTATCCGGCTGAGATCCTGAAAGTATGGCACGGCGGACTGTCGTCATTTGGCGGACTGTTCGGCGCGGCCGCCGGCGCAATGCTTTTTTTTCGCTTCAAAAAGGAGCAGTATGCGATACTCATCGTTGACTCCCTGGCTTTCGCCGCGGTCTTCGGCTGGATGGTCGGGCGAATTGGCTGCTTTATGATTCACGATCATCTGGGAGTCCGTTGTTCGAATTGTTTTTTGGCAATTCAAACACCCGACGGTCCGCGGCTCGAAATGGCGCTCATCGAAATCGTTGGCATGATACCGCTCGCGGTTCTCTTTTTCATCGCGCGCCGGAAACCAAAAGAGGGGGGCTGGTTTGCCGCAGTGCTTTTTGTGTATTACGGCGTCCTGCGGTTTATTATTGATTTTTTTCGCGCGGCCGATATTCCGGGCGCTGACGCGCGGTATGCCGGATTGACCCCGGCGCAATATTTTGCTATCCTGTTGGTGGCTGTCGGGGGGTATCTGCTCACGGATCTAAGGAAAAAACAGGGAAGGATCGCATAGCGGTCGAGTGCGCCGCCTTGGAAAGGCGGTATACCCGAAAGGGTATCCAGGGTTCGAATCCCTGTCCTTCCGCCAGATCATCCGAGTCTGCCGAAAAAAAGGTAATCTTTATTGAATTTATGAGTGAAAGGCCAGAGTCTATTTTTACTCCGCGGGTTATTGAACATGAGGAGGACAAAGAATTTGTCCCTCTCACGCCTGAAAATGCGCACCTGAAAGATCAAACCCGAGAGGAGGAATTGGACTTTGTCGAATTGCGAGCTGATCTCGAGAAGTTGATCGTAAGCATTGGCCATGATTTGGAGAAGTCATTGCCTCCCGATGCTCATCTGTATGATAAAAGAAGGCGAAAAAAGGATGAACGGCTTTTCAAGCTCCTGCCAACCATCCTCCTGGCTTTAGAGGAAGGAAAACCCATTAAAGAAATAGCGAAAATAATTCCTAATGAGGTAACGGATGGGATTGGTGTTACAGAGTCACGGGCGTTCAAAATACTAAAAGATGTGCACCATTTTTTGCGCCGACATCATCGAAAAATGCAGCACTGAGTTAGCGAGTACATGGAGAGGTGTCAGAGCGGTCTATCGTACAGCTTTGCTAAAGCTGTAAGGCGCAAGCCTTCGAGGGTTCGAATCCCTCCCTCTCCGCCAAGAATCACATTTCGAAAAATCAAGGTTGGAAGCCTCGGCGCTTCGCGCC
>CAYHTX010000089.1:0-5370 GCA_964359615.1 uncultured Gammaproteobacteria bacterium
AAAAACCATCTATTATTTACTAAAATACTGTCTTGACGGAGGGGGGAAGCATAGCTCATGTTTTCTTTTATACTGACTGACATAACGGGAATCTATCTTAATAATAGCGGTAGGCTCTCCATAATTTTATCGTATGGGACAACGTTTTTGGGTGATGGCGATTCTTTTTGTTCTCCTCACCGCAGCAGGAGGAACCGTGAGTGCGCAGACGGTCGAGATCGATGGGGGTACGGCAACGGTCGCGATTGAAAGTCAACCGGTAGACGCGGCACCGACTGAGGACGAGGATCCGCCCCTCGAGGGCATCACGATCGAGGTGCCAACGAAAATACCAACAACCTTTGGTTTCTGGTGGCGCGGCGTCAAGGAACGGGTCGCGATCGCCGTGACCGTTGATCCGGTAAAAAAAGCCGAGAAAGAACTCCAGTTCGCCGAAGAGCGGCTGAAACTGGCCGAGAAAGTGGCGGTGGAGAGTGCTGACCCGGAGATGCAGGCCAAGGCCGACGCTATGATCGAGCGCGCGAACGAGATGATGAGCCGGCTCGAAAAGCGGAAAGAAAAATTTTTGCAAAACCCGGGTGAGCGCGCAGAGCGGCTTCTGAAAAATATCGCAACGCATCAAGAGCGGCGGGAAAAAGTCCTTGATCGCATCGAGGAGCGGTTGCCTGAGGGAAAGCGCGCGCAGTTTGAAGCGCATCGCGAGAAGATGAGCGATCAGGGTAAACGACTTCTCGAGGCGCTTCAGAACGACAAGGTGCCAGATGGAGTGCGCGAACACCTTCAGAATGTTAAGGTTCGGATCGAGGCACACGGTGAAGCCAACGAAGAATTCCGGACGAAGCGGCGGGAGATTTTGCAGTCGGCGTCGAGCACGCCGGAAGCCGTAAAGGTGGAACTCGAAAAACTTCATGATGAGCGGAAAGCAGCCATGAAAGAGATTCGGGAAGATTTTCAGGCGAAAAAATTAGAACTCCGCGACGAGCGTCCGGACAGTACGAATACGACGTCTCTTAAAGATGCCCCGAAAATGAAACGAGATGCAGTCTCCGACACACTAGAAAAACCGAAATCAGTGAGAGAAGAAGTCAAAAAGCAACTTCGGGAGGAGCGAGGAAACAGTCGTCCGAAGAAACTCGATGCCGCGCGGTAGTAGCCTTTTGGATCAGACCCGTACCCCGACAATTTCGGGGTACAGTCGTATATGAATGACGCGTTTTATCTCATTTTGCCTGACATCCGCTCCTGCCACAATGTCGGCACCATGTTTCTCATTGAGAGCAGTTTTCCCGGATAAGGTTTCCACGACGCGTTCGCTTTGCTATACTACAGGCGATGTCCCCTTTTATGTCTGTCCCTACACCCATAAAACACACCCTCGCCATCCTCGAGCACCTCTACGCCGAGATTCCTCCCCTTGTTCCCGCGAAAGTCAGAGAGGAGATGGCTGAGACCATTCGACGCCTTCGGCAAGGCGTCGCGATCACGCGGCACGAGCTCGAAGATATTATTATTGCGTTTGGAAAAAAGATTTGGTCCTATCGGCGGGCGTTTGCCGAACTCTACGACCGATACCAGCATGAACTGGGTGAATCCGTTCTCCTGCCGCATTTGAGTCCTCCGCTCAGGCGTCGCTACCGCGATTTTTTAGCTTATGGCGGATCTTTTTCTGATCTCATTTCCGGCCGGCCAGCGACTTTTTTTACTCCGGAGGAAAGGCAAGAGTTGGCTGAGGCGTTTGTTGAGGTCGTCACGCATCTCACCGCGCACACCTCCCAGGCGGCGCAGAGCGTCGATGAGAAGCGGTATCAGGAAAAGATTCGAGCGTTTCAACACCTGCTCGACGACATGGAACACAAACTGCATACCCTCCGGAAGATGGCGGAAGATGAACGCGAGCATCCGGCGCTCGCCGCCGAAATTCGCGCGGCGATCCGCTCATTTGAATACGGATTGTGCCTCCTCGGTCCGGCGGTGACCTACGACGCCGTCTGCCAGGCGCCCGAGCATTTTGCCGGGCGCAAAAAAGAGAAAGAGATGCTTCACCATCTATCGTGATGCATCTCTCTTGTTACGATGTTATTTTCGAGTGAAGTGAGTAACGTAAATGGATCACCATTCACGTTTGAGCGGACGAGGAAACAAGGACGGATGAGCTCAGAGCAAAGCTCCGAAAGAATATTTTTTGTTCATACCCCGTCAGCGTGCTGCGGGGGTTCTTATTTTTTGCTTCGGAAATACTCGAGCATATCCGCTCGAGTATGTTTATGAACGCCGAGGTAAATTTCGAGAAATTCGACAAACGCCGCGGCAAAGATGCCAAATGACGCGAGAATGAAAATAAGATTCATGAGAGACAGCGCATACACCGTGAGACCGCCGGCGCCGATCATGCGGATGAGATCGCGGCGGTGTTCGGCTTCGACGAATTGCGAATAGATGACGAGGATTGCGCCTGCGGCGCCTACGGTCACGATCAGGAGTTCGAGTTGATTTGAGGGCAGCGTGGGAAGAAGATTTTCGAGGAGCATACACTGGGGATCAAGAACTGACGGCGGTACTATAGCATGCCGCTATCTACCTGTCACGGAGTGCTCCGCTCAGTATTTTGAAGGACGTACAGGGTTCGATTCGGATTCGCGGCTCGAAAAGAAACCGACTGCACCACCCGGTAGGTGGGGAGATAGCGTTCAAGCGTTGAAAAAGAAATAATGTATTCGGCGGCATTATTCGTGGCGAGTTTTTGAATCCACCAGGGGCTCCTTTCTGACGCGTTCTTTTCGGACGCGAGCGCATCCCAGTAGGTGTGCCAGCCGTCCCATTCATAGCCGGCATCGATCAGGGATGCCGGGACGCCGTTCGCGCGGAGTCCATCCGCGAGCTGCCAGCGGACCATGTTCCAGGCGAGATAATGGTGCGTCTGCGTCAGGCTGAAACCGGTGAAGAGGATGAGGAGGATATATGATCCAGGGGGAATCCGTCTCACCTCGGGCTCAAGTTTTTTGACAATGAGGATGAGAAGAAGGGCGAGCGGCGCGATCAGGTAGCGATCAAAGCTCTGGAAGATGAGGATGGGAAAAATCATCAGGAGAAGCGTGTACCCTACCAGCGTTGTTTCCGCATCTCTCCGCGGCTTTTTCTCTGTCAGGATGATCGCGACGAGCGCAGCGCCCAGGACCCCGAGGATGGTGAGGAGGATTCTGGTCGGTGTCGCGAGGAGCGGCGTCATGACGCCGCGCAGCACGGTCGTGTTAGGGCCCATGCCGTATGCACTCAGGATGTTTACCGGGTTCGGGAGCACTTCGTGTTTTTTTAGAAAAAAAGCCAGGACGATGGTGAATCCGGCACCAAGCAGGAGCCAAAATCTTTTTTCTCTGATCGCGCTCGGGAGGAGCGGGGCCGTGAGCGGGATGGAAAGGAGGCCGAGATAGATGAGCGTATACCAGAGCCACGAGAATGCGTGGGTCAGCGTCTGCATCGTATCCGGAAGGAAATGAGTCGCGGTCGTGCTTTCGGGCAGAAGGCCTTGCCTTCCGAGGAGGAGGTAGAGGAGGACGGACGCGATGAGCGGAACAAAAAATCCGAGCATGAGGATGCGCGGTCGCCTGGCGCTCTCGAGATTTGGGACAGAAAGCAGAGCTGCCAGCCAGGGCAGGACCGCCGTCTGGCGGGTGTAAAATCCAAGAAACGCTAAAACCGAACCCAGGATGAAAAAGCGGAGTTGCTTGTTGTTGTACCCCTGCTGGTAAGAAAAGAGGCTGGCGAGGACGAAGAGTAAGGCCGGCACGTCCGTCATGAAGGTGAAGGTAAGCGGGTAGGTGAGCGGGTTCAGCCAGAGGAGAAGGGTGGCGAGGAGCGCGAAGTCAGCCCGTTTCGTCAGTGTTCGGATATGGGAAAAGAAAACGAGGATGAGAACAAGGGTGATGGCCAGTGTTGACAAGCGGAGAATGGTAAAAGAAAATCCAAATACTTTGACGAGCGCCGCGCCGTAGAGTACCGGCACATAAAACGTCGGCCCGGCAAAGGGCATGAGACGGAATTCTCCGGTCTCGACCCAGTGTTTGATCGTTTCCGTATGGACCCAGTCGTCGTTCAGGGCAAATTCGCCGCGCGGATTGATGAAAAGAAATTGGAGAAAGAAAAGCGCGATGAGAATGAGCTGGCATTGGTATCTTTTAAGAAATGATTTCATATCGTTGATCATGGCGCGCGAGGACATGACCGATAGTATAGCAAAAAGCCGAAACAAATTCCCTCTCCTTTTAGGCTTCGGCCATGAGCTCAGCCGAACGGGAGAGGGAAGGGTGAGGTTCGGCGGTTTTACTTCTCTTGCCACCGGTTGAGGTAATCAATCGCCGACAACGCCGCGGTGACGCCCTGTCCGGCAGCGATGACGATTTGTTTGTAGGGAATGTTTGTGACGTCTCCGGCGGCGAAAACTCCAGGGAGCGAGGTTCGGCCGAGCATATCCACTTCGATTTCGCCGGCTGGATTCTGTTTCAGATTTTTGGCAAATTGCGAGTTCGGGATCATGCCGACGTGGACCATGGCGCCATTCACCTCGATCGTTTTTTTCTCGCCGGTTTTTATGTCTGCATACTCGATCCCGGTGACGACGTCAGTACCTAAAATTTTTTTCGTATCTGCTTCGTAGAGGATCTCTACATTCGGGAGCGCTTTCAGTTTTTCGACCAGGATATTTTCCCCGCGCGGGAAGCCGCCATTCATCTCTTTCGTATTGGCATACTTCGTGAGCACGTAGACCTTTTTCGCAATGCCGCCCATCATGAGGGCGGATTCGAGCGCTGAGTTGCCGGCGCCGATCGTCGCGGTTATTTTGTTTTTATAGAGCGGGCCATCGCAGACCGTGCAGTAGGTGACGCCTTTGCCCTTGAGTTCGCGTTCGCCCGGCACGCCGATTTCGCGCGGGTGGATCCCGCTCCCGATAATAACGGCCTTCGTGGCATAGGTTTTTTCTTTTTCAGCGCCATCTTTCGCGGTCACGATATAATGGTTTTTTTCCGGGAGGATGGAGACCACTTCCATCCCGTTTTCGATCGGCGCGCTGTAGGACGCCATGTGTTTATGGAAATCCTGCGACAATTTTACGCCATCGGTATGGATCTGTCCGGGCCAGTTTTCGATCTCACCCGAGAGCGCCACTTCGCCGCCGATGTCTTTCGTCACGACGACAAAATTGAGATTTCGCCGCGCGGCATAGACCGCGGCCGGGCAGCCGACGGCCGCAGCGCCGATGATGACGAGGTCGTAGAGATTTTTGTTTTCATGTAGCATATATCTTATATCATGTACCATGCATCTTGGATCCAACCTTCTAACGCAACAACGTTAGGCATGAATTAATTGGTTAAA
>CAYHTX010000090.1:0-5330 GCA_964359615.1 uncultured Gammaproteobacteria bacterium
AGAGATTGAAAATTCTTGAAAACAAAAAAGTGCGTCTTTGAAACGAACTTTTAACGACTACTCGTCGGAACTGTCGTACAACACCGAGTATGCACATACACGCGGACGTTATGCAAAATCGCTCCGCTCTTTTGCATAATGCGCGGCGGTTCCCGCCGCGCATTGTACGAAATTTTCTCAGGACGCTAATCCATAAAAACTAAAATATGAAATATTCACTTGAACATGTTAAAAGAACATATCATATATGGGGGCGGCATCCCATCTTATACAAATTTGTTTGTATCATTACATTTTTAGGGAGGCAAAATGCGCTACGCGAGCTAGCTGTTAAAATGTTAGAGCTTAAAAAAGGCGATGCTGTTCTTGATCTTGCGTGCGGTACAGGTTTAAATCACAAATTTTTAGAGGATGCTGTCGGGCCAAATGGAAAAATTATTGCGTTTGATTATTCCAACGAAATGCTCACTGCGGCAAAGCAACAGGCCAAAGAAAATGGTTGGGATAATATCATCTTTATCCAAGGGGATGCCGCCCAATTGTCGCTAAATTCCAAGGTAGATGGGGTGCTTTCAACATTGGGTATTAGTGCAATTCCTCAACATAAAGAGGCTCTTAAAAAAGCATTTAATGTTCTCAAGAACAATGGGAGAATATCAATATTAGATGCGAAGCTACCTTCAGGTTTCTGGACTATTTTTAATCCACTTATCGCCTATATATACAAACATTGGGCAAGCTGGAATCACACAAAAAACATTTCCGAGAATTTGCGACAATTATTTAGCGACACAGAAATAAAACAATATAATGGAGGGACAATCTACATTACTTACGGGACCAAGAACGCGCCCTGAGAAAACATCGTACAACACGCACTTTGCGGATTCGCTCCCGTTGGTCGCTCCACCCATATTTGCTGGCGTCCAAGAAATTCAAGCTGCAATCAACGACTTGCTCGATGAGCTGGGATAATAAGGTGTCTTGGGTTTTGGCCATTCACCAAATTAAGCATTTTTTGATACAATATCATCAGTTTCAACACACTTATGCCTGATACACAAAACAAAAATTATCACATTGCCTTGTTTAAAGGCAAAGAAATCAGAAAGGTTATCCATAAGAAAGAATGGTGGTTTTCTGTTTTAGACATCGTTGGTGTTTTGACCTATAGCCTTCAGCCTAAAACCTACTGGGCCAAAATGAAGGAACGTGACGCGGCTTTGTTCCAACCGTTCCCGTTTTGGGAACAGTTGAAAATGCCTGCTCCCGACGGCAAAATGCGCAAAACTGATTGTGCTAATACCGAAGGTATTTTTCGTATTATCCAATCAATTCCATCACCAAAAGCAGAACTGCTAAAACGCTGGTTAGCTAAAGTTGGTTATGAAAGAATACAGGAAATAGAAAATCCAGAACTCGCAACAAAACGAACGAGGTTGCTTTACAAACTTAAAGGTTATCCAGAAGATTGGATTGAGAAACGGATGCGTGGAATCGCGATCCGCGAAGAATTGACTGATGAATGGCAAAAACGCGGAGCGGAAAACGAGCGAGATTATGAAATCCTAACTGCTGAAATATCCAATGCTACATTTGGCATTACACCAAATGAGTACAAAAAGGTAAAAGGACTTAAACATCATAATCTACGCGACCACATGGACGATTTTGAATTGATCTTAACCATGCTTGGCGAAAGAACGACGACAGAAATACATCGCACTAAAGACAGTAAAGGTCTGCCGCGGCTTAAGGATGACGCGAGAGCTGGTGGGCAAATTGCAGGTACGGCCAGAAAACAAATTGAAAGAAAGATTGGCCGGTCAGTAGTGTCAAAAAACACTTTTTTGAAAACGAAATCTGTAAAGAGATTGAAAATTCTTGAAAACAAAAAAGTGCGTCTTTGAAACGAACTTTTAACTGACTACTCGTCGGAACTGTCGTACAACACCGAGTATGCGGTTGCGTGAAGAAGAAATTAAAAAAAGAGCCACGGGAACGTTAGTTCGCACTAGGCTCTGTGCCGTTGAGGCCGTGGGCGACGAGGTCTCTACTCGTCGAGAACCGGCGGGACGTTCGTTTGCAGGCGCTTCGTGTCCAGCTCCTTCCCGCCGAAGATGGTTGGGTAGCCCTTCACGACCTTCATGCCCCGCACGGACTCGACGAACTGCAGACGCGGGTCGTCTTCTTTGAGGTTGGAGTTGGTCAGCACGTAGTGTGCGAGCACCAGGAAGTCCTCCATGGTGATCTCATAATCACCGAGAAAGACGACCTCGTCGCCCACTCCGATCGTCTTGGCACACAGTCCATTTGGCTTCGTTCCACGATCGAGAATCAAGGACATTTTGCACCTCCCTTGTTTCGACATATTGTCCGCGCAGGACTCTCAAGACGTGGCATCAGTATTGGTCGTCGTAGACCACCGTGCCGTCGAGGTACGCCTCGCACTCCGCCGCCTCCTGCTCGGCAAGCACGCGGTTGCCGAATCCAACCTGGCAGTCCGACGACATATACTGGGGCACTCCGAGGTCGCGCCTCGCACCATTCTGGTGCTCAACGTACCTCGCCGTCACATCGCAGGTGCACCGGGCCTTCTTGCCGTCATTTGCGCGTGAAACCACGGCATCCTCCTTGTTTGTGCCACGATTCCCTCATGGCTTGGGGCCTCGTCCGACGGACTTGACAACGTTTCACTCTGTCATAAATTGCGATGGCTGTCAAGCTATCCGCGACGAAAAAAGAAGAACGCGCCACCAGAGAAATCTCGAATGGCGCGTGATGAGCTGGACGGCTGGGCGCTACTTCTTGGAGTTTAGCTGCGCTCGCCTAAGTTCAAGCAGGATGTTCGTCTTGGTTGCGCTGTCCTCTATCGCTTCGATCTCATCGGCACCGTATACAGCCATCGTCGGCTTGCCCTCCTCACAATGCGCGACGAAGTAGACGTCGTTTGCCAAGAGGTTCGTCCCCATGACCAAACCCAGTGCTCCCTCTCGCCTGGCAAGCCACTGTTCCTCGTTGATAAAAATCCCACCGAGTCGATTCTTGTCCCAGTGGAGCTTGGTGACCTTGACCAAGTCATTTCGCTGGAATGTGTTCATGCTCTTTCCTCCTTAGCTCGGAATCGACTTTCCCTCATACCACGACCGCACCCCGCCTGTCAAGGCTATGGAGGACGAAAAAATTGAAAAGAGCCCATAAATTAAGGTAATTATTTGTTTGGCAAAATTGCGCATAAATGATGTTATAATTTACTTGCAACTTCGTATAGCCGCCGCGTATTATGCTGAAATATTAAGAATTTTTTTGACCCTGTTGGACATTTAATTAAGGCAAATTTATTTTTTACCAATATGCAACCAAACGAACAGAAAAATATATATACAGACGACGTAGATTATGCAAATACCCCAGATGATTCTGTTTGGGGCACCGAGGACAAGGCCACGAATGATTTATTGCAAAGCACTAAAATCACAGGGAAATGGCTTAATCTATGTGCTGGTGACGGCAGGTTTAATAACCACCTACTCAATAGCGCTAATGAGGTTGTTGCTGTTGATGTTGACGAAAGTGCCTTACAGAAACTTATTCGTATTACACCAAAAATACTTAGTAATAGGCTTACAACAAAGGCAATGAATGTTACCAAGCCATTTCCGTTTGACGATAATACATTTGATGGCGTGTTTTGTGTTGGCACTCTCCATCTTTTCCCGAAGCCGATTTTTAAAAAAATTTTCAATGAAATAGAAAGAGTTTTGAAGCAAAATGGTCGAATTATTATCGATTTTGCTACAGACATTAAAAGGACTTACTCGGACGGTAGTCTGTGGATTATTGAAAATGAACCGAATTATAAATTAAAAGAAGCCCTTGCATTTTTAAAAGAGGAGTTTAAAAATTTTGAGATAAACATCATCACCGATAAGGTTGATTCAGAAAAAGTGAAATTAGATGACAAGGAGTATATATTTTCTTCAAACTTTATACTCATTGACGCAAAAAAAATAGTTCGTCAGAGACGAACCGGAGTGTGGAGTGGCTTCATCGACAGACTCGGAATCTACGGCAGATCCGTGGACTAGGCTGCAATTGAGATGAGACTGAAATTGCGAGCGACGAAATGCTCCGCCGCGTGCTGACGCGTCATGTGATCCCGCATATCTCCCGCGTCTTGGGAGATGATCCACTCGAGATCTTCCACGATGATTCGCGCCCTTTGGCTACGACTTCGAAGGCCGAATACATCCGCTGCCTCTCTGGTGAACGAAAGAAGGATGTCAGCGTCTTCAACTGGAACCTTGTAGAAAACACCACCAGCGATCTCAAAGTCTTTCATGGTCTCTCCCATGTCTTTGGGTTAAAGAGCCAGCCGTCAACAAGTCGGCCAGACAAACTCCTGAAAGGCACCTTGGTTGTGGAGGTACTCGACGATGTGGTGCGTGTGCTTGAAAACAAGATTGAAAGCGGTACCGTGACCGACAAGGACAACACGCGGAAGAGCGCGATCGACCTCATCTTCCACACCGAACTCGTTTACAAGGAAGGCAAGCGCAAGTTCGTATCGCTTGATGACTGAAACATGCGACTCGCCACCAATGTCAGAGAAGTCAAACGTCGGGAGACTCACATGGTGATGGTCACCAGGATAGGTCTCGACCGCCTCTGACTTGAGTAGGTCGGTCATCTTTCCAACATCAACCTCTCGCAAAAGAGGCGTCAATATCGGATTGAGACCAAGACGTCGACCAAGACACTCTGCAACCTCTGAAGTGCGCGGAAGATCTGAACCAACGATCGCGCAAATGCCATGAAGCAACGCGAGTTCGGAGGCAAGCTCATCCCGTTGTGTCTCTCCGATCTGGTTGAGCCAGATGTAATTCTGGCCAGAATATCTATTTTCGACGTTATCGTCCGTCAAAGTGTGACGGGCAATGATGAGCCGAACGCGTTTTGCCATCGTTACTCCAGTGTGTTTGCAGGGTCTTCTTTACCATTCTGGTACGATAAAGTCAAGCCTTAATGAATGACCGTGCCGGTAAATGTTTGGCCGTTAAGGAGTTTTTTCAAATTTGAAAAATTTGTTCCATTGAGAATCACAACTTGGATGCCGCTTTGATGGGCGAGACGCGAGGCGACCGGATCAAACGGCACGTTCATCCCAGGATCCCACTTGCTCCCAACCATCTTGCGAAACTCTTTCCATGTGATGTCGCAGATCGGATTAGCGTCCGTATATTTGTGTGGATCCTTGTCGTAGAGATAGTCGATGTTGGACAGATTCACGACCAGCGACGCTTTCAAACGCTTTGCCAAACGTGTGGCAA
>CAYHTX010000091.1:0-5310 GCA_964359615.1 uncultured Gammaproteobacteria bacterium
ATCATCTTGGGCGCTTCGCGCCCAGAATGTTGCGTTAGATGTTGGAATGAAACTATTGACTGTAGCCTCTATTCCTTACAAAGGGATAGACATGGAGCAGACGCTCGATCGGACGGTTTCATCTCTTAAAGCGACATACCCCCAATGATCACCAACCAAATTTCACTCCGTGTCCTGCCTACCCTTCTTATAGCATCAAATACTAGAGCTAACGCTATGGCCACCCGCGCCTATCTCTTCGATGTTGACGGCGTCCTCTATGACTCCATGCCCCAGCATGCGCGGTCGTGGGTCAAGGCATTTCGAGAAAAGGGCCTCCGCTTGCCGGCAAAATTTGTTTATGAGTGCGAGGGCATGCCGGAGGCATCGGCCGTCAAGTATCTGGCCTCGGCAATAAAGCAAAAACCGACGCGACGAACTCTCATGACCATAGTCGAACGCAAACGCGAAATCTATAACAACTACCAAAAGCCCAAATTCATCCGCGGTGCCAGGTCGCTCATCCGCTATTTGCAAAAAGAAAAATGCCGCATCTGTCTCGTCACCGGCTCTTACCAGGAAAAAACCATCAAGAATTTACAAAAAGATTTCAATTTGCGGCGCAGCGATATTCTGACCGGGAAGGAAGTCCGGCATGGCAAGCCGCATCCGGAGCCATATCTCAAGGCACTCAAAAAACTGCGCCTCAGCGCGCACGAGGCCATCGTCATCGAAAACGCACCTCTCGGGATTGAGTCGGCGAAACGCGCTGGCATCGCCTGCATCGCGCTCACGACGGGATTGCTTTCGCGCCGTGAATTACAAAAACACGGTGCGGACACAGTGCTGAAAGATTGCGCCGAGCTTCTCGAAAAAATCAAAGGTGATTTTTATAAGATAGACTTGACGCTGTAATACATTTGTAGTACAATACTATTATCATTATTCACCTACTCTTTATGAGACAAATTCTGAGCGTATCGCTCCCCGTAACAAGAGTGCGTCAGATCCACCAAAGAGCAAAAAAACGTGGTTTTCCTTCAGCAAGTTCATATGTCCAGTACCTCCTGAAAGCGGACGAAGAATTGATACAGGAGGAAGAACTCTTGGAAACCATCCGTGAATCACGGCGCGAGTACAAACGCGGAAAATCTATCCAGGCAAAGTCCATGGCCGATCTCGTATGATCGTGAAAAAGGTCCTTTACTCTTCGAAATTTGCCAAAGAGTTTCGGAGCCTCCCCAAAGAAATTATTGGATTTGCAATAAAAAAAGAAACCATTTTTCGGGAAAATCCACTTCACCCCTCGCTCCGGCTCCACCCGCTCAAAGGGAAATTAAAAGGCCTCTGGTCAATTTCAATCACCGGCAGTTACCGAATTATTTTTGAGCGACAAGAGAATGGTGACATCCTTTTCATATCCATCGGAAAGCACGACATCTACAAATACTTATAAACTGACCACCAAAAGAGCTAAGCATTTTTATTTTCCGCAAAGACAGAATAAAATCTGCTCTCACTAATAACTTTTACAATCTCATCTGGCAGAAACACTCTCCCATTCATTGCCACATACACCCCAGACTTTAGATATTCAAGTTGTGCAATGGCATATCCCAAATTAAATGGGCCATCCGACGGGGCGAATCCCTGAATAGGGACCGCTGACCCAGTGAGGATGATCGTTTGATCGGTACGCTTTCGGTTTGCATGGAGAAATCGTGCCGTATCCGGCATTGTATATGTCCCGTGGGTAATAATAATCCAAGTATGCGGACTCGACTCAACCGCTGCAAGAATACTGTGTACGTCTTGACGCGTAAGTTCGCGACTATCTTTCATACAGATAGTCTGAAATTCAACTTCTTTATATAACTTCAAGCTGCTGATAAAAAAAGGTATAATAGATTCTTTGTTTGGCACTGCTGTATCTCTACTGCCATCATAATGAGAATCGATTGTCCCGCCAGTAATGATAAAATGAATTGTTGTGTCCTCTTTTTTCATAATTCAAATAAAAAAAATTAGGTCGTCAAATCTTTGATATCCTGTTCGTATTTCTCCGTCAGTTCAAGCACATTGTCGCCATAAAACCGGTACTTGGTACTCGTGCCGCCGGAGAAATACCGCATCGCCGCTTTCCATTCGCCGTCCCGCGTACCATTCGCCCCGTTATTTTTGAGAAGCAAGGCTGCCGCGACGAACGCATCGCGAATATCCCATGGATCAGCCGGCGTTTTTCCGGTCAAAGCACTCACCCGATCTTTGTACCCGATCCAGGTGGAGGGGATAAACTGCGCCGGCCCCATAGCGCCACCCCAGCCGAGCTGCGTGCCATTTTTTTTCTTCATGGGACACGACACCGGCGTAATATCCGGATCACGTCCCAGTTCATTCATAACCGTCACAAACGGTTCCTGATCGCGCTCGGGTTTCATGACCACCCGCCAGCCTTTTTCCGGCGGATCGCCCGGGCGGTTGCAGGTGCCGACATTTTTTCCGAGATCTGATTCCTGGGTCAAAATCGCGAGAAGATACGGCGCCCGCACGCCGGTCTCGGCTTCCACCCACTCGGCGATGGTCACGGCTTGGCCGAAATTGATCTGCGTCCCGACGCCAAGGAGTTCATAGATGCGACTCCGGATCTCGACAGCGCGCTTTTTCTGATCCGCGAGTAACGTCTGATATGCTGCTTCCTTGCCCTGCGTTTCGACGAGGAGTTCGCTTTGCTCGGCGAGTTTGCTCGAGAGCGAGCTTTGCTGAACCGTCGCGAGGGTCAAGAGTTCCCGCGTATCCTCCTCATCCGCCTCGTAGGTCTGCTGTTTCACCGCGAGCTCACTCCGCACCGTCGCCACCTCACGGGCAATGTCCTTGATTTTTTTTGTCAGAAATTCGTACTGCTGCATTTCCCCAAAAGTAGCGGACAGCCCCCTCCCTTCTGCCAACTCGATGATGAGCGGCCGACGGCTTTTATGATACAGCGACCGGATGAGCGACGAGAGCTCGGCTTTCAGTTCCTCGCTCTTTTTTTCCTTTTCCGTAATCGCCTGCCTGGTCTCGGTCATCTTGACTTCGAGATCCTCGAGCTTGAGGGTCGTTGATTTGATCTCGAGCCTTAGCCGCGTCTGCTCTGTCTTCAATTTATTGATTTTTTTGGTGAGCGTTTTCTTTTCACCGGTCGTTGATTTCAGCTGGCCTTCAAGCTCGGTAATCTGCTCCTGGATCTCCGCAAGTTCGCGCTCGAGATCTTCCTGGACCGCAAGATCGAGCGGAGCGGCCTGAAGCGGTGCCGCGATGATGCTAAAAAGGAGCGGGAGAGTGATACATTTTTGCCAAAGATGCTTCATAGATATGTACCCAGTAGCATACCAACTTTACCCGGTCTTTTCAATGCTTTTTTGCCTCTTCACAAGGAGAGTGTACCTGCTATACTGGGTGTACTAACGCACTTTTATTATGAAACTCAACCCTCTCACCCCGCAAGAAGAACGTGTCATCGTCGAGAAAGGTACAGAACGCCCCTTCACCGGCGAATATGACGATTTTTTTGTGGAAGGGACATACCTCTGCCGCCGCTGCGAGACGCCGCTTTACACGTCAGACGCTAAGTTTCACTCTGGCTGCGGCTGGCCGAGTTTTGAGGCTGAAATTCCGGGCGCGGTAAAGAGAACTGTAGATGCGGATGGGATGCGAACCGAAATCACCTGCAACACCTGCGGCGGGCACCTCGGTCATGTCTTTACTGGCGAACAGCTCACGGAAAAAAATGTCCGGCACTGCGTGAATTCGATATCACTACGGTTTGTACCCAAGCAAGCAAAATAATCTCTCCCCCTATCAGGGGGAGCGGGAGGGGGTCACTATGCAAAACATAGGCCGGTACCAAAATAAGTCGTCCTTTATTGAAAAAAGAAGGGATCTGCGACGCAACCAAACAAAGGCTGAACGTGAACTGTGGCTAAAAATAAGAAATTCTCAGCTTGGAGTAAAATTCAGACGACAGTACAATATTGATTACTACATCGTTGATTTCTATTGCCATGAGTTGGGGTTGATTATTGAGCTTGATGGCTGGGTGCATGGTGAAGATGAGCAAAAGAAAAAAGACAAACAACGAGAAGAATATTTAAAGAACAAAGGCTATAAAATACTTCGTTATCGGAATGAACAAATCAAGGATGATTTCGAGGCTGTCATCCAAGATATTCTGAACCACATTCAAGCCCTTCGGCAGACCCCACCTCACCTCCCCTGGTAGGGGAGGAAATGTTGAGTAGAGTCATCAGTGTTTTATGCTATATGCTACATGATATATGATACATGACAAAATCATCTTCGGTGGAGGCTGCTTTTGGTGCATGGAAGCCGTGTTCCAGATGCTCCGCGGCGTCGAGTCCGTAACCTCTGGTTACACTGGTGGCGAAACAAAAAACCCGACCTATGCGGCTGTCTGTTCCGGCTCGACCGGACATACCGAGGCGGTCAAAGTCGTCTTTGATCCGAGTGTCATTGATCTAAAGACCCTACTTGCCGTCTTTTTCTCGACGCACGATCCAACCACGCCGAACCGCCAAGGCCATGACATCGGTACGCAATACCGTTCGGCGATTTTTTATACTTCGATGGAGCAGAAAAAAATGATTGAGGCGTATATCAAAGAACTAACAGACAATAAAACATTTTCAAGCAGAATCGTCACCGAAGTCTCCCCTGCTTCCGAATTTTACGAAGCCGAGGCGTACCACCAGAATTATTACAAAAACAATTCCGGCGAAGGGTATTGTCAGGCGGTCATTAATCCGAAACTGGCGAAACTGCGGCAGAGTTATGCGCATTTGTTGAAGCAGGATACATAAATATTAAATCAAAAATTCCCTAGAACTTTCTAGAGAATTTTTGATTTGTCTCGAATGCCAGGATAGAAGCCTACACTCAAGACAACTCCTAGGCTGCGACCAACTCCGGCGTGACGCTGTACGAGCAGCGAATATCCCATTGCGGGACAGAAATCGGTCGTTAAAGGACGGGCGAGGCAGAGCGAGAGCGCTCCTCGCGATACTCGCGCAGACACACGCGAGCGAAGTGGATCAGCGCGCCAAATATCGCGCCACCGATCCAGCAAAAAAAGAGCAGGAGGTCGCTCTCGACAAACGGGAACCGCTCCTGGCACCATTCGCACCAGACGAGCCGTCCGGTCTGGGCAGACCCCCATGTGGCGGAGAGAACGACGTACAGGACAGTCAGACTGCCGCACAGCCCAGACCAAGCATCCTCCTGGTGGCAAGTACCCCAAACTTTAGACACTCTGTATAAGGAGCGGAGCGAATAAAA
>CAYHTX010000092.1:0-5296 GCA_964359615.1 uncultured Gammaproteobacteria bacterium
GCTCTTAAAGAGAGCCGGAGGATTGATTAGCTGGTTTCAAACTAGTTAACCCTGACAACTCGTCTGGGCGTCTAACCGCGTGATGGTTAGGAAGGAGTAGTTGTGGGAGGAAATAGGTTGTGGTGGGGTGGCGGGAGCTACTCCATCGGAGAAAATCCTGCCCCGCATGTGGCTCATGCGGGCCTCGCCTATCTCGGCGAGCATAAGCAGCCCGGTCCGATCGCGGACTTCGGCACCTGGGAAGGGCGTCACCTTGAGACGCTCCTCTCCCTTGGAGTCGAAGTCGTCGGGACCGATGTGCCGGAGGCGAACGAGGTGCTCGAGGGAGCGCGCCGGCGTTTCCCGAGCGTTCGCTTCTGCTCGGCCCGCCTCAATGATCTCCCGCTCAGGAGCGGCGAGCTCGGCGGCGCGCTGTGCTGGCGCGTGCTCCACAATCTGACGGCGCGGCGCGAGCTGGTTTCGGCCCTGGCCGAGATCAACCGCGTCCTCACGGAAGGAGCGCCGCTGGTGCTCGCCGTCCGGTATGAGCGCCAGACCGGCGAGTGGTCACGCCGCCGCGCCTTCGTGCGCACGCGCCCGAACGGCGATGGCGGCAGCCGCGAAGACGTGTACTTCACGCGAGGATCCTTGCAGCTCTTGGCTTCGCTGTTCGGATTCCGTGTGGACGCGCTCGACGAGGAGGCCGAGGGTGAGGTCGTGAACGGGAAGGCGGTCACGAACCGCTACCTCGTCGCTCACCTGCGCCGGACCGCCCCCGCCCTCGACAACCGACATGTGGCCGAAAACCTCATCGTCCGTGTGTCGCCCTAGCCTTCCTGTCGGCTTCATAGACAGGATCCCCTTGTGTATGCTTAAAAATTGAGCGTAGACATTAAAAAATATCTGCTCTGCTAGCGGATATTTTTTATCTTGAATCTGCTCATCTCTATGTTACGTCTGCAAACAAATCCCCCGCATAAATTCAAAAAAGCTGTTTCAATATACGTCGACAAGTATCGGATTTGCCTGAAATACGATGCCCAGCCAAAGACGGGCTCATTCCGATAGGAAACGACAGGACTTACTCCGCGCTTTCCTGCATATAATCAACCACGATGTTGATGATTTTTTGTACCGTCTTATTACAATTTTTGAAATACATCTGATCAAGCACGCCGGCGCCACGTCGGCGGATCAAGTCGCTTATGAGCGCATGAACAAATGATTGTGTCGCAGATTGTACACTATTGAAGTCAAGCACAACTTCTTCTCCTCGCTCCAATATCGGAAGGATCTCCTCTCTCCGAAGCCGCGCAGCGATATCCTTGTTTTCGGCAAATGTCCCCACGAGTGGCATGAGGTGAATCTCTCCCATAGTGATGGGCTTAAATAAATCTCGCCTGTTTGTGTCGCCGCTCCTTTCTTTCCCGAATTGCCTTCGCATATGTGTCACGAATGACATCAAGCAACACTGAAAATTCCGGCGTATGACTCAGTGACAGATCAATGCCAACGGCCGTTCCCTGCCAATATGGCAGATCGGCCTCTTTTGAGTGGCGGTCAAGAAAGGGGTCTGCAAAGATCGTACGCCTTGTTTTTTTTCTTTTCAGCAATTTATACATCGCTTGGCCGCTATAAATGACAAAAAAATCACCATTGACAGCAGCGATGGATTTAATAAAAAACAAGCCGGCGCCCGCATTTAATTCTGTGCCCCCCTCTCTTTTTGTCATTCCGGTAATGCCTGGGGTCAGCGCGAGTTGAATCGCGTCGAGATCATTCTGAGCATCGTGCGAAACCGTAATGCTTGTCTTAATCCCAACGCCAGTGTCAGCAATCCCGACCGCTACCCGATTACTTTTTTTGTAATATTGAGCGGCAACAAAAGCTCCAGCAGGCGTTGAAGCGTGTTCTAGCACATTCCTTACCAATTCGCTCACAATATATTGGATTGGCTCTGCCTCTGCAGGTTCGAGATGCAAAAGCGGAATCATATCAGTCACGAATCTCGTCAGCTCAGTCGAGTCTCTTATTTGTGTAAGAGGAATAAATCTTCCAGATGGATCGTGCTCAGCAATATGGCTATCAGCCTCCATCCCCAAAAAACTAAACAAGCCCATTCTCTGCAGATAGTGGCCTGACTTCGCCTCAATTTTTTCACAGCGAAGATTCGATCTCTCGACGGTCTCGGCAAGTGCCGCCACCATCGAGAGGACCATAGGGTGGATCGATAACCATTTTTTATTGGCAGTTATTTCCAATTTCTCCCTGTCACTAAGATCAAATTGCTTAAAAAAGGCATCAATATTGCCCAAAAAAGCACTATTCGGTAGATGTATCCTCATATATTATCATTATACCAGGATTCCTGGTTGATGTCAAATGCACCAGGATTCCTGGTATATTTCCTGCGAAGGAAACCCGACTTTAGGCTCCTGCAGTAGCCACAAGGAATGTAAAGGAGCCACCCCCGGCAGTTCTCCATAGTGGAGGTTTTCCCCGAATCGCGAGACGAGTCCACAGATGCCATATAGTAGAAAAACGAGTCCCCCTCACAACGAGTTGTGAGATATGAAGTACATAGGTTCGTTCGCCGCTATCAGTTCTGTCCATGCGCCTCATCGGCGCATTCGTCCACCCCGACTTAGTCTGTGAGGCGAATAAAAGCAGTGGCTGACCGACGGGCACAGACTTCGACACGCCGCCACAGCCAGATCCGTATATTGGCCACAAGGATTACGGACATTCTAGAGCACCTCCGCATGTCCGCTCCAATCGATTGCTCTACATGGAACAGCACTTTCTACTCCACTTGCGATACATGGGGCAGCTTAATTAAGATTTTTTTGTATAGACTAGTCTATACAAATTTTTATAGCCGCCAGGACGAAAAATCTGTTTGTATACACTAGTGTATACAAACAGACCCTGGATACTTGAATCGACCTCGTAGCAAGCTGACGAGTATCATGTTGGTTTTTTTCTTTCGCAACAGAGCTGCGGGGGAAAATTCAATTAGATTTTAAGTCAATTTAAATAACGCTCACGCCTACCCAACCAGCTCCATGTAGAACAACTACGGAACTCGATAGATATACAACTTCGGCCTGCCCTCAACCACATCCACCACCGCTGGCGTCCAGCCAGGCATTGTAAAAGCGTAGGACAATATGAGAGTGCCTGGACGCAGTTCCCTTTCAAACTTACTTCGCAAACGGAGCGCCGCCTTTGGCATGAGAAAAAAGTAAACAACGTCCGCATCACTGAAATCCTTACCCCAAAAATTCCGAAATCTCATTTTTACCTTGCCATAACCAAAAAGCGACCTTATACGCGCGAGTATATAGGGGAAAATAGAAATTTCATACCCCTCGGCGTCAGCTCCAGCCCGGGCCGCCGCGCACACTATCCGGCCATCTCCACAGCCAAGGTCATACATCTTTTTTCCCCGGATATCTCCGGCGTGTTTTAAAAAACGCTTAACATCCGACGCTCTCGTTGGCACCCACGGAGCAGCCAGAAATCCTCCATACGCAAAAGACACTAGCATGATGATGAGTGCGATGAGGAGAAGAAAGTACATATCTGTGGACCTAGGCAGAATCGGACTGCCGCTTCGGCAATGCGAATGCCGCGTCATACCACTAGACCATAGGCCCATTGAACCACGATATTGTGCTAGTTTTAAGAAAAAAAGTCAAATATCTGAGCCGAGTTCTGTGGCTCCGTACCCCCAGCACGAATCGAACGTACATCCTTCCCTTAGGACGGGAATGTTCTATCCATTGAACTATGGGGGCAAATTTAGCTATATTTTGGTGTCGTACAATTTATCTATGCCTTCCTTTTTTCATTGATTTTGGCGCCCTCGCCACTTGCCAGCCCAGCTCGAACATGCCTTTTAAGATGTTTGCCAGTGGCCGGCTCTCGATCATAATACCGATGCGACTGGGCTTTTTGGTGATAGCCATCATGACTTTGTTCTCATAGATATTCATTTCCCCGCCAAAATCAGCTATTCCGGGAATCTGCTCCGGCCTAATCCAGCGATACTCAGTGTATTTGAACGATCCGCGGTAATCGTCTTCCATCCAACGATGCCCGGGCGGCGTATCGAGAACCAAAATGCGTTCACGAATCCGGCGGCGACTCCGCTCGATGGTGTACTCCTTCCCAAACTGATAAAACTCCTCACTTTCCCAGTCTCCGAGATCAAGGATTGAGAGAATCTCACTCTTGGCCTCCAGAGTTTCGAGATAGATACTTTTTACCCCCTAGACACCCGCCTGGGAACGGACCACGGGTTTCTCCGCAATTTTATAGAGAGAAACGATTTCTGGCAAGTGTTCCGCGAGCTCAGCCAGTTGGCGCTCCACACTCGTTTTTTTATTTTTTACAAATTGAAGGAGGTGCCGAGGATGTTTCGCGACATAGTGTAGACGCCGGCCTCTGTCGCCAGCTTCATCAACCAGCCCTTGCCACCCGAGCTTCTCGAGGACATGGTACCCGAGCGTTCGCGTGATGTTCGCTTTGCTTGTTATCTCGGTCACGGTTGACGGTCCAAGCTCAAGGAGCGCGAGATACACTTTCGCTTCAGTGTCATCGAGTCCGCTTTTCTCAAGCAATTTCTGCATATGACACCAGCCTAACACAGGAATCAATTTGTGTAAATGGTAATTTACAAATTCATAGATACGTGCATATTTTATTATATTCTAGATAAAATTTACTTGTAATATTGTATATTTCTATTTACCTTTGCTGGCATTTCCGCTATGATCGCCCCACCCTAGGGAAAGGAAAATCAATGACCGACAGCAATAAATTTCAACGTCTCGCAAAAATCGTAGAAGCCAGCATCGCCAAGGGCGGGGTGGCGGAGTCGCAATCTGCCGCCCTCTTCAGGGCCATGCAGCTCTTTATAGAAGGGAGGCTTCGCGCTGTCATTGAGGGCAGCGCGCTCCGCTCTCGGGCGTGGCTGAATAAGTATATCAGGCCGCTTCGCACCGGCATGCTCGCGCCGCCAAAATGAGCCGAGTGAGTAAAAGTCTCCCCACAGGCAAAAGGAGGTAAAGGAGGGGAGTCTCTTTTGCGCAAAGAAGACGAGACAAAACCCCGACTACATCGGGGTTTTGTTGTTTAGCCATTGACCTTTCATATTGATTTGCTATACTATCCATAGCTTTGCATAGATTTATTGAAATCTGCATAGATATGGATGAAGAAAATAACCTCCCTATTGGTCTGGCTGCACGCAAACTTGGCGTGTCCATTGATACACTTCGACGATGGGAAAAAGCCGGTAAATTTCCAGGAG
>CAYHTX010000093.1:0-5240 GCA_964359615.1 uncultured Gammaproteobacteria bacterium
CATCCGTGCGTTTTTCGTATCGAGGAATAGGAGGCGCGAGAATACCTGACGCGAGACTGAGGGCTGCGCTGCGGCGTAGGCGACTGCCTTATGAATCTGGATGAGTCCGGCGCCGAATAAATTTGCATACTCCTCCTCATCTTTTGGCGGGGTCTTATGGACGGTCTTCAAAAGTGCTTCATAAATCTCCGGTGCGCGCCACTCGGGATGCATGGATTTGAGAAGAGCGGCCGCACCGCTCACAAACGGCGCTGCAAACGACGTCCCACTCCATGGTCCGCCATAGATGTCTCGGAGGCCGTGCGATGGCGCATAGCGGAGCGTGCTCGAAACCTGGACCCCGGGAGCCGTAATATCTATGCAATCTGAACCTGTATTCGAAAACGGCGCGATGCGATGCGCCTGTGAAATCGCGGACACGCCGAGCACCCAGTCCTCTGCCTCACCCGCGTCCGCGCACACCGGATATCGCTTGAGGCTATTTAGTGACACGAGATCATTTCCGGCGGCCGCGATCACTGCCACGCCCTTGTCGTATGCATATTTCACGGCAGACTTCACATCGCCATCCACGCTGCCGACAAAGCTCATATTAATGACATGGGCGCCGTTGTCTACTGCATACCGAATGGCCTCAGGCAAACGAGTCAGCTCGCCGCTACCGCTGTTGCCGACGATTTTTATATTCATGAGTTTCACGCGCCAATTGATGCCTGCGCCGCCCTCGCCGTTGTCGCCGGCCGCGCCGATAATCCCGGCGATGAGCGTCCCGTGATGGACGACTTCATCCTCGTCGTTCACGAGCGATAGCACGCTCGGCCGCGGGTCGTTGTTGCCTTTTTTTTCTTCCTCATCGAGCGCACCGTCGTGATTTAAGTCCTCGGCCGAAAAATTCCAACCGGTGGTGTCGTCAATATAGCCGTTCTTGTCGTCATCAATGCCATTCCCGCTTATTTCATCAGTATTTCGCCACAAATTTTCACCAAGCTCCGGATGCCAACTGTCAAAGCCGTTATCGATGATCGCAACGACGACCTGAGAGGAGCCGGTCGCCGTGTCCCAGGCTTCAAAAACGCCGGTGTCAGTGTATGACCACTGGGTGACGAACGGATCATTTGATACGCGCGCGAAGACAGCGCTCGGGAGAAGCGTCGAGATAAGACCGGCCGCTAAAATTCGAAGAACAATATTTTTATCGAGTGGATGCACAAAACACAGGAAAAGGATATCTGCTTGATTTTAGCCAAAAAACCTGCTACACTCAAGAAAGTTTACCCAGTATACCATGACGTTTCTCCCCCCGCAATTATGCAGCTCGTCTACCGCCTGAAACAGCTTATATTAGCCTTTGGCGACCTCCTGGCATTTTTGACCGGCTTTCTCGCGAGCCTGTCGATGCGCTACCAAGCCTTCCCGAGCGCTGAACAAATCGAGAACAACCGTTCGCTTTTTTTCATCATGTTTCTTTTGTGGATTGTCGTCAACTATATCAATGGCCTCTATGACCTTGGGCGCGATGCCCGCACCAGCGCCTTCTACCGCAGGATCGCCGAGGCAGCAGGCATATCGCTCGTCCTCAGCATCGCGTTCTTCTATCTCCTCCCCAGCCAGCGGATCGCGCCGAAGACGATTCTCCTCCTCAACATCGTGACAGGCTACGGCCTCCTCGCCGCCTGGCGCTGGCTCCATGGCCGCTTTGTCGGCGAACGGACGCCGCAGACGAATATCGTGTTCGTGGGCTTTACCGATGAAGCGAAGGAACTTATGGACCGATTCACGCGGTATCGCGAACGCGTCTACAATGTGGTCGCGATCATTGATCCTGAACAAAAATTTTCCGGTACCGCTCCAGGCGTCGCTGTCTACCGCAACCTCCATGACATTCCGACGGCACTCCGGCAGCAGCGCACGCATCTCGTCGTGATCGCGCCGCATCTTCACACGGACACCGCCGCCCTGCAAGAATTATACCAACTATTGTTTTCCCAGGTGCAAATCACGGACGTGATTTCTTTTTATGAAGTGATTACCGGCCGGATCCCGCCCTCCACTTTTACCGAAAGCTGGTTTCTCGAGCACCTTCGGTCGAGCGATCAACCGATTTATGACCGGATCCGCACCATCGTTGACTATATAGCGGCCAGCCTCATGGGAGCGCTCTGCCTCGTGTTATCGCCGCTCATCGTTCTCGCCATTCATCTCAATTCTCCCGGGCCAGTCCTCATCCGACAAAAACGCATGGGGAAATCCGGACAGCTCTTTACGCTCTATAAATTTCGCTCGATGTTCGCGCTCACGCCTGACGGCAGCGCCGAGGTGAATGGCGTCCAGTTCGCGACCAAAAATGACGCGCGCATTACGCCGGTCGGCCGTGTGCTTCGCAAGGCGCGGATTGATGAGCTGCCGCAATTTTGGAATCTCTTCCGGCGCGACCTGACCCTCATCGGCCCGCGACCCGAGCGGCCGGAAATCGTGCAGGCGCTCTCCGAGCGTATCCCCTATTACCCGCTCCGACATGTGGTGCGTCCCGGACTGACCGGCTGGGCGCAGATTCATCAGCATTACACCGACGACTACGACTCATCGCTCGAAAAATTGCAGTATGATTTGTATTATATAAAGAATAAGTCTCTTTTGCTCGATACCGTCATTCTTCTGCGCACCGTGAATGTGGTACTCCGATTTATGGGACAGTGATCTTCGACTATGAGTGAACGACAGCCAACAGACGATTCAAAAACAACGAAAGAAACTGATCATGAAACAGTCCCGCTTTCGGAACCAGTGCAACTTTCAACAAAAGAGGAACTGCTTCAGTTTTGTCAGACGCTCGAACGAAACCGCAGCGTCATCATTGATCCGGAGGCCTTACTCGAAAAGACAAAAACAGGGAAGGTGTTTTGCTTCGGTATAAAGGAAGGATCCGAGGCCATCGTCGCGACCGGTGAACTGATACTCGAGCCGGACGGTGAGGCCTACCTCCTTTATCTTACAGTTGATGAAGACAAACGCGGCAAGCGTTTCAATGCGGCCGGTGAGGCGGACGAAAGCGGAGATAAGCTCCATGAAAAATTAACCCGTGCTCGCGTTGAAGTTGCCCGAGAAAGAGACTGTAAGATTCTGACGACAGATGTGTCAATTGAAAACCCGAAAGCTTTGGCCATCAAACTGGACAGCAGAGATCGTGGGGAGGACGACGATCGGGGCTATATTATTTCTGATGTGAATGCGGATACCGGCTACCTGAGGCTCGAGAAGCCGCTCGACGGCAGGCAATTCACTGATGAGACTGGACCGACCAAGAATATTGAGTTATCACCTGACCGGCTGCCGGAATTGAAAGAGATGCTCAAAGAATGGGCCGGGGTTACGCTTGAGTTGCGCCAAAGTGCGGGGCAAACAATAAACATTTTAACCCTCAGAAAAAAAATAAAACAATCATAATCATCCATGTATGGCCTACACACTCCTTCTCAATAATGAAGACTGCCACATGGCAGAACACGACCTCTCCTGCCTGATTACCTACCGAGAAAAAGTTGGTGGGTCGCAGTTTACCGTGAGTCTCATCACCGACATGTTTCTTCGCGGCTCAAAAATTCTTTTTTTCACGGCCTATGCGAGCGCCAGAGAAAATTTTCTAGAACAAATACGAGGCTTGGAAGCAAAAACTGCATACATAGAGTCCCCGGAAAGACTGGAGTCAGAAAAAAACACACAAATGCTTATGCTAAAAAGCGGAGACGAGCGACTCTTTATAACAGCGATGCACACTCTGTCTGATATTCATGAACGCGTTGTCCTTATCAAAAACATTGAAGTGTTCAGCCAGGAAGTTTTCGATGCCTCCCTTTCCCTCAAAAAAATTATTCTTTCCGGCAACATTGATGACTGCGTCGCCCGGCAACAGATCTGCGACAAGAAATATGGGACGAACATCATTTTTTCTCAACCAGAAATGGCCTTCGCTGTATCTGCGCCACCGCTTGAGCGATATACTGGATATCTGGTTGGCCAAGGAATAAATGGCCCCGTCAGCCTTCAAATGTAAAATGAATAAATCGTGACCACTGCGTCAGCTATTCTTCTGCGCGCACGATCCCCATTCCCACAGTGTTCATAAAATCTTGTGGATAGTGTGGGAGGTATGACATCATGACGTCGGTGCTCATTGGCTCCTTAATCGGAGCCGCGATCGGGGTGGTGACGGAGATCCTCTGGCGCTGGAGCCAGTGGCATCTTTCGGAGCCATTGTCGAAGCCAGTCTGGTTCGCAGCAGTCTTGCTGCCACCCGGAATGAGTCGGCTGGCCATGGACATAGACGACTTAATACGGAAATCGTCCTGGTCGGTGGGGATCGTCCTCGCGGCGCTGTCCATCGGCCTTGTCGGTGCAATCCTCGGGCTGGCCTACCACCTAACTGTGGGCTGAAAGGAGGCGTGTCGTGCGCATGACACGGGGACCGTAAAGGAGTTCGGGAGCGCCACACGACGCCCCGACCAACTATCTTCTTTACACTCCGTAGAGATGATCGAGGAACAAAAAATCTCCCTACTCCGGAGATTTTTTGTTTTAAAATCCCTTTACATTCCTATTACGCCAGTCCCCACTCTTTTTTGAGCATCGCGATCCCATCTTCGAGTTTAATCGTCGGCTCCCAACCGAGGAGCTCTCTGGCTTTGGTAATATCCGCTTTAAAATACCGCGCATCACCTGGCCGCGGAGCGACAAACACATGCGGCCCGCCGATCAGCTTCACTAGATCATTCACCGAATGCGGATCGCCGTTCCCGATATTGATCGTCTCCCCTTTTCCGACTTTCTCACTTGTCATCGCTAGGATATTAGCGCGCACCACATCATCAACATGCGTGAAATCGCGGAAATATTCTCCGTCGCCGCAGACCGTCATGGGCTGCCCTTCTTTCACCTGCTTCAAAAAACGGCCGATGACGAGCGCGTACGGCCCATCGGGATCAAAATACGGTCCGTACACGTTAAAATAAATAAGTGACACTGTCTCAACCCCATAATACAGGGAAAAGAGTCGGCCATAATGCTCACCAATGAGTTTATGAAGCGCATACGGGCTAATCGGTTTCTTGACCATGTCGTCTTCGGTGAGCGGAAAACGCGTCTGGTCGCCGTAGGTGGATGATGACGAAGAAAACACAAACCGTTTTATCTTGTGTTTGCGCGCTGCGAGGAGCACATTCAGCATCCCGTTCACATTCACATCA
>CAYHTX010000094.1:0-5163 GCA_964359615.1 uncultured Gammaproteobacteria bacterium
TCCGTCGCGTCGCGAGTCGGAGGCGCGCGCGGGAGAGCGTACGAACGATATCCCGAATGACGTCATCTTGGCCGACGATCGCCTCGCCGAGCGACTCGCTGAGTCCGCTCAGCTGCTCCCATTCGCTTCGCGCGAGGTGCGTCTCTGGAATCGATAGGCGACGCGAGAGCACGCGCACGATATGTTCGCGGGTGAGTTCAGGGTGCGTGGTCGCGGTACTCCGCCGACGGTCGAGCGCTTGGAGTTCTTTTTCGATCTTGGTGATGCGTTCTTTGTGGCGGATCGCGTCAGCGAACTGCTCCTGGTGGATTGCAGTTTCTTTTTTTTCCTGCAGCTCTTCGAGTTCGGCGTGAAGGTCGGCTTTTCGCTTCTCGATCGGGGAATATGCCTGGCCGACTCTGAGCGCCGCCGCCGCTTCGTCGAGGAGGTCAATCGCTTTGTCGGGGAGATAGTTATCGTGGATATAGCGGCTCGCGAGTTCGACCGCGGCCGCGAGCGCCTCATCCGTGATCGTGAGATGGTGAAAGGCCTCGTAGTATTTTTTTATTCCCTGCAGGATGGCCCGCGTCTCCTCAGACGATGGTTCTTCGACGAGGATTGATTGGAGCCGTCGTTCGAGCGCCGCATCGCTCCCGATGTGTTTTTTATATTCGTCAACCGTGGTGGCGCCGATGCAGCGGAGTTCCCCTCGCGCGAGCGCCGGCTTCAGAATATTCGCCGCGTCCATCGTCCCCTGGTTCGATCCGGCGCCGATGATATTATGGATTTCGTCAATGAAGAGAATGGAGTCTGGCCGGTGAGCCAGCTCGTCAATGATTTGTTTGAGGCGCGCCTCAAATTCACCGCGGTAGATCGTTCCGGCGATGAGGAGTGTGAGATCAAGCGAAATGATTTTTTTTCTACGTAAGACATCCGGAACCGATCCTTCGGCGATACGTTTGGCGAGTCCTTCGACAATCGCGGTTTTGCCGACCCCCGGTTCGCCGATCAAGACCGGATTATTTTTATTTCGCCGCGATAAAATGTGAATCACCCGTTCGATTTCCTGTTCCCGGCCGATGACAGGATCGATTTTTTTCTGCCAGGCTTTGCTCGTCAGGTTGGTCGTGAAGACGTCGAGCGCCGAGAGTTGTCGCGGCGCGGGGGATGGCCTGGATGGCTTTTTTTGGGCCGGGCGCGGCGGCTGAACCGGTTCAGGACTCTCCATCATGTCGTGCATGTGCTCGATCGCTTCTTTGACCTCGTGCATTTCAGGGAAGCGGTTCGTGCTTTCGAAGATGCCCTCGAGTTCGTCAACGATGCGTTTCTCTTTGACGCCGACCTCGCGGAGCGTGCGTGCGACCGCCGGGTCGCCGGATTCCATAATCCCATACAGGAGGTGCTCGGTGCCGACATAGTGATGGGATCGTTCGTAGGCGATGAGCATGGCTCGTTCGAGGCTTTTTTTGGAGTGCGTATTTAACTCGGGAATGGCGGAAGCCATCGCCGCGTTTCCGGACGGTTCCGCATCCATGGCCTGTAACACAGTGAGTATATTTTTGGCTTCGATTTTTACCCGATGCAAAATTTCTCCGCCGATCGAGCCGTGTTCTTCGGAGAGCGCAGACAAGAGGTGGAGGGGCGTTACGGCGCTGTGCGACAAACTGGTCGCGAGCGAGATTCCTCGCGCGATGGTGTGTTTTAGGTGGCTTGAGAGGTGGTCTAAAAACGCTTCTGGTTTCATAGCCGTTTATTGACTTCTCGGCAATTTTTTCTTAAGATAAGTATATCTGCGTTTTCGCGTCTTGTAAAGGCATTCGCTGCGACCGCTTTTTTTCCGTTATGCATGCGCTTACTCAAAAGGCGAAGGCCGGTTTTCAGAGCCTTCCCGTCGGCAGTGTCTACGTACAACAAGCCGTTCTTTTTCTCGATCAGTGGCTGACTCATGAGGAATTTGCCGAGTACGTTCCGCAGATCACCCATCTTATCGAAACAGAACGCTTCGAATATCTCCTTGATTCCTTTTACCAGGTGATCCCGTTCGGCACCGGCGGGCGGCGCGGCGAAGTCGGCATCGGGCCGAACCGCATCAACCCCTGGACGATTCGGGCGTCAGCCCAGGGACACGCACAATATCTTCGGAAAAAGTACGGCGAAGCGGCAGAGACGCGCGGCGTGATTTTTGCCTACGACGTACGGCAATTTTTTGGCCATCAGTTTCTTAACTCCGATCTCCCGAATCCGGTCCTGAGCCTCACCAGTAAAGATTTGGCCATAGCGGCTGCGGAAGTGTACGCCGCGAACGGCATTCCGGTGCGGCTCTTTTCTGACATCCGCACCACGCCGGAAATTTCGTTTGCCATCCGGCATCTCGGCGCCGTGGCCGGAGCCATGTTTTCTGCATCGCACAATCCGCCGAATCACAACGGCAAGAAGGTCTATGACGAAACCGGCGGACAGCTGGTCCCGCCTCACGATGAGGAACTGGTTCGGGAGGTGACGGAAGAGGTAAAAGAACTCCGGCGGATTCCCTATGCCGAGGCTGCGGCAGCGGGCATGATTACGATCGTCGGGGAAGTGGTGGATGAGGCATATCTGGAGGCCGCGGCCGGCGTGTCCCTGTCAACGGCGCGCGCCGTGCGCATCGTCTATACGCCGCTTCATGGCTGCGGTCTGACGTCGGTCTACGCTGTCCTCGGGCGCCTTGGCTTCGATGTCTCCCTGTGTCCGGCGACGAGTCAGCCAGACGGCGCATTTTCCCGGATCATGTTCAACATCGCAAACCCGGAGGTGGTCGAGTCATTTGCGACTACTGTCCCATTTGCCAATGAAAAAAATGCCGATATTATTCTCAGTAGCGACCCGGACGCTGATCGGATCGGCATCATGGTCAAACATGGCGGGTCGTGGGTATTTTTGTCTGGCAACGAGATCGCGCTCATCTTGGCTGAATATGCAATTCGGAAGTGGGCGGAAGATCTCCGGCGATCGGGCTTGACTGGGCTTATCATAAAGACCACGGTCACGACCAATCTCCTTGCCAAGATGTGCGCGAAAAACGACATTGAAATGGTCGGGGAGCTTCTGATTGGATTTAAATACGTCGCCGACATAATGAATGCGCTTGAACGAGATGGCCAGATTGGCCGGTTTCTTTTCGGGTGTGAAGAGAGCCATGGCTACCTCGCCGGCAATTACGCGCGCGACAAAGACGCGGTGACCGCTGCCGTTTGGCTCGCGGAACTTGCAGCTGAACTTAAAAAAGATGGCGGGACTCTGGTCCATTACCTCGACCGCATCTATGAGAACTATGGCTATTATAAAAATTATTTAACGGAAATTCGGCTTCTCGGTGCGGCTGGCAAAGAAAAAATAGATCAGATTCAGCAGGCGCTTCGCTCCATGCCACCGTCCGCGTTTGACAGATTCCGGGTGGAACGAGTCGAGGATTGCCTTGATCGGACGCCGATTGTTTCCGAAACCGATCGTTCAGCAAAAGACATGCTTATCTTTCACATTGCGCCTGTCGAAGGAACAGAACATATGAAAGTTACGGTCCGGCCGTCCGGAACCGAACCGAAGATCAAAATTTATTTTGAAATCGGCGCGTCGGCCGCGGCGTACGATCTGGCAGCCACCAAAATGCGTGTTGATCGTACGATGCGCGAACTCGAAAAAGCCGTGATGCTCGCGTGCTACAAAAGTATCGGCGTGGATTTTCCCGAGCGCGGGTTTCTCTTGTTTTGGCAGCTGCCGCTTGACGACAAGCTCAGATATTTTGAGATTGAGCCGAAGATAGAGGCGCTCCGCGCGATCAAGGGCGATCGCGAGCGCAAAGAGGCGTTTTTTGCACTCGTATCATTTTTAGGAGCAAATCCGGTTGAAAAAATTGAGGCTGCCTGGCAGGCGAAATATACCATGCCGGTCCGGGAGTATCTCGGGTTTGCCAGCTCGGAGAAGCAGGTCAGGCTGTGAACCGCGGAGCATCAGACCGGAAGCGATACGGTCGCGGCAATCGCAATCCCGCCGCGGGTGTTGAAGTTGACTGTGACTGAGACAGAGTGCGGCTTCACGAATTTCATAAAGTCATCGGCGATGTCTTTCGCGAGGTGTTCGTGAAAGACACCGACATCGCGGAAGGTCTCGAGGTAGAGCTTCAGGGATTTTGATTCGACGACCGACTTGTTCGGTATGTAAGTAATGTCAATCGTCGCATAGTCCGGCTGTCCGGTCATGGGGCAACGGCAGGTGAATTCATTGCAGTGGAGCGTTACGCTCAGATTTTTTCCGGCGTGATTGGGAAAGATTTCAAGCGTGCGTGATGGCCGAGCAGGGCTACCGAGTTTTTTGAGTTTGGCGAGGTCCTGTCTGGTAGTTGGCATAGAAATTATTGGTAAACCCGATGATCGCCAATTGAATGAAAATAGCAGGCATCATCGCCGAATTCGAACACTAGCCGATAACTCCGGGTGATGGAAAAAGACCAAAATTCGTGAAAACGGCTATGTAGTTTGTGAGTCTTTAACGCGGGATCAAAGGGATCTTTTTTGAAAGAGAGCCACTTGCTTTTTTGCCTGCTCTTTGACAGTCACAGGCAATTTTTTATATTCACGGGCGAATTTCTTCGTGTAGATAATCCGCATACGGATTAGTCTAGGTCGCCAAGGCTGCGGAGCACCTTTCCCTTGCGGCCGGCGATTTCCTTCTGACTTTGTTTCAGTTCAGCCAATAAACGCCGATCTTCCCGTTCTCGGAGAATATCGCGGAAAAATTCACTGGTCGAGGCGTAGTTTCCGGCTTTCACTTCGTCTTTTACCGCGCGGGCTATTTTAGGCGGGAGAGAGATATTGATGGCGTGACGCATATCCTTTGTAATATTTTGTAATACTTTATATTACAATAATACGTCCGCACCATGACGTTGTCAAGGCCTCTTATATGGTTCGCAAGCGCTTGATTCGCTCCGCAATCGGCGGATGAGTCGAGAAAAAAGAAGAGACACCGGAACCTTTCAGCGGATTAGCAATAAAGAGATGCGCGGTGGCGGCGCTGGCGGTAGGGAGTGATGGCGCGGCGGAAATTTTTTCGAGCGCTCGGGCCAGGCCCTCCGGATAGCGGGTGAGGAGCGCGCCGGAGGCATCGGCGAGATACTCGCGGCGGCGTGAGACGGCGAGCTTGATGAGT
>CAYHTX010000095.1:0-5135 GCA_964359615.1 uncultured Gammaproteobacteria bacterium
TCCAAGCGTTCGAGGTGACGGGTGATGAAGCGGAAGAGGGCCAGACCTATCCGGTCAATCCGACAACCGATCTCAGTCTGTCGGCGCCGCTCAGCGTCATCGTTCGCGAGCGGTTTGACGGGGTGTATGATAATCACGACTATGCGTATATTCTCTCTGCCGGAGATGTCCGAAATGGTATTTTGCCGGCCTTGACAATTCTCGATATCACGAATCCGGATTCGCCGGAGCTCGTCGTTTCGTACAACGGAGTTGGCGATAGGGGCTTCCTTGGGTATCCGCTCTTCGAACCCCAGGCGACGACAGCGCTCGAGCGCGCCGCGGGCTGGGCTGCCGAAAAGCGGTACTATCCGGTATCCCTCGCCGTGTCGCCGGATGGAACCACGGTTCATATCGGGGTCCGCATGGAAGGCCGGCCGGCCGGGTCGGTCTACAGCGATGACGGGATTGCGACGATTGATGCGCGGGATCCTGATGCGGGACTGTACCTCGGCAATCTTTTGACCCAGGAGCAGGTAAATCGAGAAAATGGCCTGACCGGGAGTACGCTGTCTTCGCCGGCTCGCCTCGTCGCGGGCGTTGGGAGACTGTATGTCGGAAGCCGGCTCGACTATGTGACGGCGCTTAACGTCGCGAGTCCGCGCGAGGTTGAGTTTTTTAATCGCGTATCGGACGAGGTCGCTGCGCCGTATCTCTCTGAGATCAGGGCGCTCGCTCTTTCGGCCAATGAGGAGTATTTGTACGTCATTTCCCGCGATGACGGGCTCGGCATTCTTCTCACTGACTCGACGAGGATTGGAGCGTCTTTAACAGAGCTCGGCCGATTTGACGATGTCCGGCTGAACGGCGTATCTGGTTTTGATCTCGCCGGCGACAACATGGTCGTGACGACCGATGAAGGAGCGGGCGCCGGGACAGATGATGCCGTGGTGCTCCTCAGTCTCACCGATCCATTAGCGCCAGTATACCGCGGCCGCCTCGGCGATGGTGTCGGCGGGGCGCTCCTCACCAACTACCCGAACAGCGTCACCCTCGACACTGATGGCATTCGCGCCTATGTGACGGTGCAGACCCAAAATCGCCTGGAAATCATTTCTACCCATCCGAACACCGAGGTTGCCACCTGCGCCAATGATCCGCTCGATGCGTTTACCCCGCGCCTTGATGTAAACATCTGTGCGGCGACTCCAAATTGTCCAAATCCCTACACCATCTCGACTGACGGCGGTCAGTGCGTGGATCAGCTCCCGTCGCCAGACGCACAGGCCGGGGCAGCGGTGCCGATTCCGGCGAAGAAGTTTTTCTTCTTTAATGACGTGAACGAGGACGTGATCGGCGCGCAGCTCTTCTTAAACCCGTCATATCTCGTTGCCGGCATCCCTCGCCTGTCTGCGCGGCATTGGTATGATCATTATTTTGAAGGCGTCGAGGACTTCCGTGATGTCCCGATTGACGGCTACGACGCGATTACGGATGGCACGAATTATTATGTGAATTTTCTGAATCAGCGCGACACGACGGATGACGTCTCAAATTATATTTTGCATATCAGTATCAATGACTCAGCGCAGGCGAATACCCAGCAAATTTTCGACAAGCTGATCGACTCGCTCGCCTTTAATATCAATCTGACCGATTTCGGATATTGCGCCGCGGGGAATGAACGCCGAGATATTGACAATCCGGCGACCGATGTCACCGTCGTTTGCGCGACCGATTTTGACTGTCTCGGGGTCGGCTCAGATGTCAACCAGCCAGCCGATCGCATCTGCGCGAACGCGCGTACGAAGATGCTGCGCGATTGGACGCGTCTTTTTCAGGTGGCGGACGCACAAAGCGATTTTGTGTCGTACTACGGACGGAATTCGACCTATCCGCCGCTTTCGTCCGGCAGTTACATTCCAGGATATACCAATTCACACTGGCCGATTTCATGGAATGCACTCCGCGGTCTTATTAATCGCTTGCCTGATGACCCGGTCAATGACTGGTCAGGCTGCCCGGGGTATGATGAAGAGACCTGCTGGAATCCGACGTCGCGGCTCTTCCTCTGTCCGACACACGCGAGCGTCTACGAGTATTCAGCGACGCCGGATGGGCAATTTTATGAACTCCATGTGCCGCTCGAGTATTTCAGCGATGAAGACGTGCCGGTGGTGGACGAATTTATCGATGCGGATCACTTTACCACCGATCGGTGGTGCACGCCGGAAGATACTTATACTCCGTTCCGCACCGACTGCGGGGATGGCGTGGTAAACCCGACGATCGGGGAGCAATGCGAGCCGCCGAATACGGCCACTTGCACGTCTGACTGCCGATACGTAGGGTCGCTCATCACGGCGAGCTGCGGCAATGACCGCGTGGATCCGGGGGAGAGCTGCGATGACGGGGAGCTAAACGGCGAGTATAACCATTGTGCCCTCGATTGTGCGGGTCCGGCGCCGGCCTACTGCGGCAATCCGGCGGTAGATCCTGTCACCGGACTTCCCGCCTCAGGCGGCGTCCGGGATTATGATGACGAGAACACAAATGGTGTTCAGGATCCGGGCGAGCCGTATCTCGAATACTGCGATATCCGGGATGATATCTATGATGTGACCGGGTTTTGCGACAAGCGAGAGACCTGTGGCAGCTTTGACCAATACCAGTTTGCGAGTCAGCAGCAGGCGAATTTCACCGAAATGAACCTGTTTAGCGCTCTTCATGCGCTCAGTTCAGAAGACGCCTGGGCTGTCGGAGACGCGACGGTTGGTTTTACGACCGAAGCGCGTATCTATCATTTCGACCGGGCGCGAGCGCCGGGCGATCAATGGGCGGTCTCTTTTACGGTTCCCTATGGTGATCTGACGGATATTTTCTTTGTTGACGAGGATCATGGGTGGGCTGTGGGGGATCTCGATGTTATCGGTGCGGCTGTCTGGCGCACCACAAATGGCGGCGTCACATGGTCACAGACGCTTCTCCCGGGTACACTGAATAGTACACTCAATAATGTTTTCTTCGTGAGTAGAACGCAAGGCTGGGCGAGCGATGACGAAGGGAGGGTGTGGCGGACAGTGGACGGGGGCGTGAACTGGTCGTCGGTTCAGGTGCATCCCGGAGGCGGAGCACTCACGGATGTGTATTTTGTGAACGAACTCGTCGGGTGGGCAGTCGGCCTACAGGGAGCGATTTTCCGCACGGCTGACGGCGGCGCCACCTGGGTCTCCCAATTTACCGATACGACGCGGACATTCCGGGCCGTTCATTTTACCGATGCGGCCTTCGGGTGGGCAGTCGGTGTCCGGGTGACTGGGGTGAATAATACGGTGTATAAAACGACGAATGGCGGCAGCAGCTGGACAAATGTTTCCATGGCAGATCCGAACGTGTTCGCGAATGATGTGGTCTTTACTGATCCGAATACTGGCTTTGTCGTCGGGGGATTAAGTGGTGGCCAGGCAGTAGTATTTACGACGGTCGATGGTGGAGAGACCTGGGGCCGGCAGACACTTTCGGGGGTAACAGCGAGCCAGTTTTTCGCCCTCTCGGTCGTTTCCGAGTCAACCGGTGTCGCCGGCTGGGTCGTCGGCGAAGGCGATGATCAAGTTGTCGCGATGACGCTCGACCCGTACTGCAGCGCGGTGACGAACTGCGCCACCGACACTGAATGCGCGTATGGCGATGCGTGTATCGCGACCGATATTCCGTACTATCATCTGAACCGCTCAAATTCATGCGCCTCCGATTGTCAGCGGCCAGGGGGATTCTGCGGCGACGGAATTTTGCAGGGACAATTCGAAGATTGCGATGACGGCAACACGACGGATGCCGATGATTGCAGCAGTAATTGTTTTGTCCGAAATGCTTCCCAGACTATCATCGGCGGCCTTCCGAGTGAGGGCTGCGGCAATGGCGAGGTTGAGCCTGAGCTCGGCGAAGTCTGCGATCTCGGCACAGCGAACGGTGTCCAGTGCACGCCGACCTACGGTCAGCGCTGCACCTACTGCGCGGCCGGCTGCCGGGCGGTCCTCACGCGCGATGCGACTGCGTACTGTGGTAACGGTGAGATTGATGCCATAACGAGCGGCACGACCGAAGCCTGCGACATTCGAGTCGAGAACGGTGTCGAGACTGTCGTTGGGCCGGGTGGCGAACTGTCGTGCCCGGATCGAGGCGGATTTGCCTGTACAGACTCCTGCACGCGGCTTCTCGATGAGTGCGTGAGCTGCGGCCTCAAAGACGTGAGCGATGGCGGCGCCGTGCCAAAAGCCGCCTTTTTGAACCCCGTAGTCAATGCTTCGAGTCGGGGCAATGTGGCGACAAGTACGTCTGACGAGCGCTGGCCGGAGAGAAGTTTTGTCGGTCTGTATGTTCCGCGCGTCTATGATCCGGGACTCATTTTCGACGAGGTTGAATATGACGCTCCGGTCTTTAATCATCGTCCCTTTACCGTCGAGAGTCCACCCTATGCCATCTCGGCGCGACTGCCGTATACCACCGAGCAACACCTCTTTACCGACATTGCGGCGAGCACGCTGCTGCCGGGCGAGGGGATTGAGTCGAGCGCTGACTGCCGCGATGAATACTTCCTGCGTTTTGACGATGAAGTTCAGCCGGTCACTGAAGAAATACTCCGCGACTTTGGCGCTGGCACTCCGGGGCAGGACCGGAGGATCCCGGGAGATTTCTTCCCATATTCCGTGAATGGCGAACCGACTGAAGTGCAAAACGAATATATTGTTTCCCCGCCTGTGCCAGCGGACGTGTATCGAATTGTCGTCCGTTGGGGTGATGCAGAGCGCGACTTTTCATTTAGCGGCATGGTCTACCATGAGTCCTATGCCGGGGCCGGACAAGGGAGTGTTGTCGGCTACACCCGCGCGTTTACCGATACGCAGGCCAATCGCGGGCTAAAAATCTGTTATGATATGTCCGAACAGGCGGATCCGGGAACCGGCGGACCGAGTCCAAATTACTGGTGGCCGACGGGCTGTGATCCGTACTATGGAACGGCGTTTGTCCATCCGCTTCGAGGTCTCACACATACCTTTACTCATGCGCTCACTCTGCGCACTAACCGGCAGGATCCGGTAACCCCTATCCTTGGCACCAATCCATTTGCGTTTTTTGTGGATGCGATTGGCGTGCCA
>CAYHTX010000096.1:0-5121 GCA_964359615.1 uncultured Gammaproteobacteria bacterium
TCCGGTTTCCGGCCGCTGCCAGCTCCGCCCGTGATTGTACGTATAAAAAAATCCGTTCGTCCGCGACAGCCAGTAAAAGGCCTCCGGATCCTGCGGATCGGGCGCCAGCTTATACACTGACACATCCGAGAGTGTGCGCACGCCTTCACTGGTCGGGAGGATCGAAATTTGTTTCCAGGTTTCGCCTTTGTCTTCTGAGGCGAACATGCCGGCCGGCCCGCTCGTCCCATTCTTTTGTTTGCTAAACGAGATGCAGCTGGCGCCGCCGAAAATGAGCGCCGCCGAAAGAACCGCAACCGAGAAAAAAAATCTTTTCATAGAAGCGAACGGAGTAAAAAAAATTATGGAATTGAGAGTAAAATATCTTCAACGAGCAGCCGCGACTGCACATTGGTCGGGAGGAACCTGAGGGCATGTCGGATTCGTTCTTCTACGCGAAGGACGGCGCTGATCGTCCAGTTCGTCACCGGAGCGGGTAGCCGGAGAGGCTGCTGTCCCGCGCCAACGAGCGACAGCGCGAGGTCGCGGACGGCGATCTGCCACAGACGCAAGACGCCCTCAAGTTTCCCCCTGTGCGCCATGCTATCATCACCGATTTCAAGGAGATGTTTTATTTCCCGGGCCTTTCGTAGAGCGGTTTGCCAGCCAGGGCAAAAAACCGCGACCACTCTTCTCGATATTCGAGAAACGCTTCTTTATCTCCTCGCCAGGACACCAAAAGGCCCGGCAGTCCGTGGGCGAGCGTCACCATCTCGTCGCTTTCTTCGGCTCCCATCCCCTCTGCCTCGAGAGCGGCCGCAAGGAGGTGAGGCGCGACCGGCGCCACATAGATCTTTTGACAGCGGGACAAAATCGTCGGCGGGAGGCTTTTTTCCGCTTTCGTCACGAGGAATATCACCGCCGTCGCGCCCGGCTCTTCGAGCGTTTTGAGGAGCGCATTGGCGGCGCTCGGCGTCATCTTTTCCGCGCCATCAATGATCGCGACTCGATGTCTCCCATACAATGGACGCTGCGTGAGCGCACTGCGGATGGTGCGCACCTGATCAATGTCAATATTCTTTTTGGTTTTTCCGGTTTTCTCGTTCTCCTCCTGTTCGACGAGCATGACATCCGGGTGAAAAAATAATTTCTCCCGCGTCGTGCCCTGGAGCCTCGCTACGACCGTCTCGACGATGCCGCGTTTCCCGACATGTTCCGGACCGATCAGACAATAGGCATGGCTCAAATTGCCTGCCCGTTCGACTGTTTCAAAAAAATGGAGGATATGGTCGTGGCCAATCATAGCGCGTGATATGCCTCACTATAGCAAATTTTTTTTTATGAGACAATACGTGGGCAAAACAAAACTCAACTAAAAAATCCTACTTTCCGTGTTTTAACAAGACTTGCAGCGTCTCGCGCGCCGACTTTACCCAGGAAAACTGCTTCGCCCGATCTATTCTTTTCATCTTTTCGTCTTGGGTATGCCATCGCTCGTCGAGTGCATCACGCATAGCGTCGCCAATATCATCTGTATTGCCCGGATCAACATACGTCACCGCTCCACCGCCCACTTCCTCGAGGCTTGAGCCTGTTCCGGCAATGACCGGCGTACCGGCGGCCAGCGCTTCGAGCACCGGTATTCCAAATCCTTCGGAGAAACTTGGGAAAACAAACGCCCTCGCCTGATGCATGAGGACGCTCACGTCCTCTGGCGGCAGCCAGCCAAGCAAGCGAATATCATGTTTATATGGAGAGCGAACAATCGCCTCTTTTACTTTTTCGTAGCCGTGGCCCGGCTGTCCGACAAGGATAAGCTCCGCCCGCACTCGTGATCTGACGCGCCCAAAAGCCTCAATAATTCCGGCCGTGTTTTTCTTTTCTTCCAGCCGTCCGACAGATAAAACATACGGCGTCGCGATATGATACTGCTCGAGAAGCATTTGCGCCTGCTCTTGATCCGGTACTGCCGCATACTGCTCGTCAAAACCGTGAGGCACAACTGCGATATTATGAGCGAGACTCACATCATGCTGCACCAATTGCAGCAGTTCTTTTTTTACAAATTCGCTCGGTACAATCACCGCCGCGAGGTGCCTCACCGCAAAACGCGCGCTTCGGAGCGAATACCAGCGCTCAAACCAGTCGTAGGTTTCTGGAAATCGCACTGCCGCGATATCATGGACAGTCATTACCGTCCTCTCCGGATGAATGATCGGGCAGACATGCGCGGGAATAAAAAGAACGTCCGGGCGGCGCACGAGCATTTCATAGGACAATCTGACCTGCGTCCAGAGCCGCCGCGGCGGCCAGCGGAGGACACGTGATTCCCAGTGAGCCGGCAGGACAGAGAGCGTTCCTTGGAGCGGCCTATCTGAATACAAAATGACCCGATGCGTATCGGGAATTGTTTTTTTAAACTCTTCGATGAGATGCCATGCGTACCATTCAACCCCGGTTTTCTCCTCATGATTCGCGCGCGAGGCGTCAATGCCGATCGTCATATATCGCCTACGTTCTCGTCAACCATCTGGTCACTAATATCGAGATCTAAAAAAGTGTCGCGCGCTGTCACAGGGTTATACACATCACCCCAAAGCGGATCATCGTCAGGTACATGCCGACGGATATAGCCCATCAAATCAGCATAGACATTTTCTCGCAAAAAATTTCTCGGGTCTCTCCCGAGGACACACTCGAGCGCCGCAATACGCGCCAAAAAACTCTCTATGAGCACTCCCTCGGGAAAATCATGATAATCGGTATGGGTAAGGCCAACATCGAGATACTTTACTGAATCGTCCGCCGTAAGACAAAGGTTTGCATCGCCCATGAGATCAAGGGGGGCATTTTTTTTCTGATCCGTTATTGGATGGTCAGGATCTGTTGCGTCTTCATAGCTCTGCTTCAGGGCAGAAACCAGTGATTCCAACTGTCGCTGCGCTTTCTCCGGGATTTTTTTACGATAAAAAATATCCGGCTCTTTTGCTAATGCTATTTTTTCCTGAATCAATAAAAATTTTCCAGGATTTTTCTTATCTTGGATACATCGTTGCCGCGGAAAGAGATCGGCGCCATACCGACGTTTATATGTTTCATACAGGGCCATAATCCGCTGTTTGCGCTCTTCATCAAGGCCCTCTTTTCTATAAAAGACGCCGCGAAAATCCTTTATAACCGTCTTCCCCTCAATGCGTCTGCCCCCAGGGGTAAATTTGCGGTGAATAAAAACATTCGTTTCCAATCCACCACCCTGTCTCGTCATTCTTCTCTCTGCAATCATATAATTATCTCGTCGCCATGATACTGCGCTTGTAACTCTCGAGATTTTCGAGCGCAATCCCCGTGCCTTTGGCAACGCAAAGGAGCGGCTCGTCGGCGACATAACACGGCACGCCGGTCGCCTGGGCCACGAGTTCATCGAGGTTCCTGAGGAGTGACGATCCGCCGGACATGATAATCCCCTTGTCCATCACATCGGCCGACAGCTCAGGCGGGGTTTTATGGAGCACCTCTTTCACGGCCTCAATCAGTCCCTCGAGATCGTGCTGCAGGGCTTCCGTCGTATCGTCAGAAGAAATCGTTACCGTGCGCGGGAGCCCAGAGATGACGTCACGGCCTTTAATCTCCATGGTGAGCGGCTTATCCATAAACATGGCCGAGCCAACCGTGATTTTCACGTCTTCGGAAGATCGCTCGCCGATCGCGAGGCCATATTTTCGTCGAATGTGTTCGGCAATCGAGGCGTCAAAGCGATTGCCGCCGATGCGCACTGACCCGCACGACACCATGCCGCCGAGCGAGATGACAGCGATCTCGGCGGTGCCGCCGCCAATGTCAATAATCATGTGGCCAGAAGCGGAGCCAATCGGGATGTCGGCCCCGATCGCGGCCACAATCGGCTCTTTAATAATGTAGGCCGCGCGCGCGCCGGCGGCCATGGCGGCGTCAATAACCGCGCGACGCTCAGTCGAGGTAATCCCGGCTGGCACTGCGACCATCACTTCCGGACGAAACAGCCTGACACCGCCGAGAGCTTTATTAATAAAATACCGGAGCATGGCCTCGGTCGTATGATAATTCGCAATCACGCCGTCTTTGAGCGGCCGCTCGGCGATGATGCTATCAGGAGTCCGCCCGATCATATCTTTCGCCTCGGCCCCGACCGCCAGCACCCTTCTGTCTTCAGCCGCGACCGCGACCACTGACGGTTCGTTAATCACGATCCCGCGTTTCGGAACATGGACCAATACGTTTGTTGTACCTAAGTCTATAGCAACTTTCTTGATCCACATAATACATACCAAAAGAAGAATATCCTCATTCATTATTCAATTTCTCCTTTTTCATTTTCAAACGATCATGGCTCATTTTCAAATGGTACAGCGCTGGAAATTTAGTTATTGAAAATTGTTTAAAAATTTACTATAAACTCCCGATCGACGGCCAAATCCGACTCCACCTCATACCGTCCATCATGCCATTTCTCGGCCGGTTCTCCCGGCACCGCCGCAGTAATAGTTTTATCAAAATTAAGGTCAATCGTCAAACCGTGGGCTATTGTCCCGGCTTGTTTTTGAACAAAAAGCCGATACTCGCCTGCCTCCACCGCCTCGACCGCGCTCTTTGGCAGAAGATACCTAAAGGAGAATGTTTTTGTCTGGCCTGGCTCGATCGTGAAATATGCTCCAAACCAGGTTCGTCCGGATTCGACACCGGTCGCGACATCGTTTCTCGTGAGCGACTGGCCGCTCCTCTTCACCCCCTCGATCGAGAGAAACTCCGCTCCCTCAGGAACAAAAACCCGCGCGTAGGTGAGATAACGTGTTGTCCTCCAGTCAAATGTTCCGGAATGGCGATATGTCATTTCGGCCGTCGCGGTACGTCCACCGGAAACATTTTTTTCGATTCGGTACGCCAGCGACCGCGTGATCGCCTGATCGGTCTTGAGCGCCGCGAGATTGGCGTCGGTCCAGAGCAGATAGTCGCCGGTGGAGGTCGCCATGCGTCCGCTCCAGGCGTGGTGATCAAGAACTGTTTGGAGTGCCTGGTCGCGGGAATAGATGAGAATATGACGTTCAGTCAACAATGTTTTTGCCATTGAACGGTAGGCGCTCATATTCTCTAAAAGAGAATGGGAAA
>CAYHTX010000097.1:0-5092 GCA_964359615.1 uncultured Gammaproteobacteria bacterium
CCGGCGGAATCATTTACAACAAAAAAGACATCGCCCTCGCCTACGCCACCGGCCGCGGCGGCATTGTCGCCCGCGCCAAGGCAGAAATTCAGGAAGGCAAGGGCGACCAGTTCAAGATCATCGTGAACGAAATCCCATACCAGGTCAATAAAGCCACGCTCATCGAGAAAATCGCCGAGCTTGTCCAGGAAAAAAAAATCGAGGGCATCCGAGATCTCCGCGATGAATCAAACAAAGACGGCGTGCGCATCGTGATTGATCTCAAAAAAGACGCCTATCCAAAAAAGGTGTTGAACCGTCTTTACCAGATGACCGATCTCCAGACTACGTTTCACATCAATCTCCTTGCCCTCATTGACGGCATCCAGCCGCGCGTCCTCAACCTCAAAAGCGTTCTTGAAGAATTCGTGAAACACCGCCAGGTTGTCATTCGCCGCCGCACGGCATATGATCTCGAAAAAGCGCGCGAGCGGGCGCACATCCTCGAGGGCCTCACAAAAGCGCTCGACAAGATCGACGCCGTCATTGACACCATCCGGAAATCGAGAGACCGCGATGACGCCAAGGCCAACCTCATGGCCAAATTCACATTTACCGACCGCCAGGCTGTCGCCATTCTCGAGATGCGCCTCCAACAGCTCGCGAATCTCGAGCGGAAAAAAATCGAAGACGAACTCAAAGAAAAACTGGCGCTCATGGCCGAGCTCGAAGGCATTCTCGGAAGCGAAGAGAGTATCCTCGGCCTCATTAAAAAAGAAGTGGCCGAGATCAAAGAAAAATTCGGCGACGAGCGGCGCACCCAGATTGTCGCCCACGGGGTCAAAGAATTCAGCATGGAAGACGTCATTCCGAACGAGCCGACCATCGTCATGATCACGAAAGACGGTTACATCAAACGCCTGCCGCCGGACACCTTCCGGACGCAGACGCGCGGCGGCAAAGGCATCATGGGCGTCACCACCAAAGAAGAAGACGTGGTCGAGGGTCTCTTAAGCACGAACACGCATGACAACATGCTTTTCTTTACCACCCGCGGCCGCGTCTTTCAGCTCCGGGCCTATGACATCCCGCAAGCCTCCCGCACATCAAAGGGCCAGGCGCTCGTTAATTTCCTCCAGCTCGCGCCGAACGAGAAAGTGTCGTCAGTCCTCTCTATGGATGACGTCAGAAAATACAAATATCTCGTCATGGTGACGAACAAAGGCACGATCAAGAAAACCGCGCTTGAAGACTTCATGAACGTCCGGCGCTCCGGCCTCATCGCGCTCAAGCTCAAATCAGACGATCTCCTCGAGTGGGTCAGGCCATCGGCTGGCAAAGACGACATCATGCTCGTCACTGCCGAAGGCCAGGCGATCCGTTTCAAAGAATCCGAAGTCCGGCCCATGGGCCGCGCCGCCGCAGGTGTGCGCGGTATGCGGCTCAAATCGAATGATCAGATCGTCGGCATGGACATCGTTGCGCCAGAGCTGGTCAACAAGAAAGTGCTTGAAATTCTTGTCATTTCAAAAAATGGCCTCGGCAAACGGACGCTCCTCAGTGAATACAAAGTGCAAGGCCGCGGCGGGAGCGGCATCAAAACCATGTCAGTGACTGACAAAACCGGTCCGATTATCTCTGCCCGGGTCATGAACAATACCGAAGCCAAAGATATCATGCTGATCTCGACGAACGGCCAGGTCGTGCGGACACCCCTCAACGCCATCTCCACCCTCGGCCGGGCGACACAGGGAGTCCGCATCATGCGCTTCAAAGAAGACGGCGATAAAGTCGCGAGCATGACGCTCCTCTAGGAAATCCCGCATCACTTTTCCATTTTCATGCTGCGCCGGATTTGTTGCAGATAGTCCGTGACTTTTACCACGGCGGTGTTAAATTCTTCCCCGGCCGCGAGAAAGCGATCCGGGATCCGCATTCCCTCCTCATCATAGTCGGCAAAATAATACTGGCTGCCCACGTAGTCGTAGCGAAGATCAATGTCATGCTGTATAAACTCCCGGCCGAGGACTCGAAGATACCCCCGCTCATCCGGGATGCCAAAAATCACGCCGTAACCGGCAAGCATCTTCTTCTCATCGTCAAACTTTCTCTTGAATTCCATCTCGGCGATAACGGAAATTTTTGGATTTCGCCCATTCAAATACCGGCTGATAGAGAGTGTCCGCGCGGCATCAATAGCCGCTTCAAAAGTTGCCGCCATTTCCGTAGGCTCATACGACGTTTTGGGTGACCGCTGACGCTCAGACCGACGCAAGTCCGCGATCCACGGTTTCGGCTCGCCTTTTTTGTTATTTAAATACACCGGGTACGGCCTCGCAGAATCCCGCTCCATCACTCGTTTCAAATCCGCCGGCGTTTGGGCGAGCATGAGTCCCCGCTCGACGAGATGGGCTCGCTCAACCAGAGCCGCGTCTGCGATCTCAGCCGCGGGTAATTCCTGTGGCGGCTCGGCCGGTGGGCCGCGTCTTTTCGGTCCTGTTTCCATATCTTTAGACAAGTCGTTGCAGCGCTTCGCGGAGCACCTGCCCGGTATTTTTCCCCTCGCTCTCGGTGGCCGTGACGGCCGCTTTGGCCTCGTCTCGCGAGTACCCCATCGAAACCAGCGCATCAATCACCTCCCCGAGTACGCCGCTCGGCGCGCCATTCCCGCCTGATTCCTGACTCATCACTTTATTTTTGAGTTCAACGACGAGTCGCTCGGCGGTTTTTTTGCCGAGGCCGGAGACGGCCGTCAGATATTTCACGTCGCCGCGCGCGATGGCGGACTGAATCTCTCTGATGGAGCCGAGAGATAAAATGTTGAGCGCGGTTTTCGGCCCGACGCCGGAGACGGTCATGAGGAGCGAAAAAAAAACTTTTTCTTCGACCGTCTGAAAGCCAAAAAGCTGGAGATCGCTGTCGCTCACTTTGAGATACGTATGGAGAGCAATTTCGCGATCAGTGAGATGGCTTGCCGCCTGGAGCGGCGTCATGAAAACCTCGTACCCGACCCCGCCGGCAGTCTGAATGACGAGGCTGTGTTTGGTTTTGTGGATGATGGTGCCGGTGAGGAAGGAGATCATAGCGATCACGGCCTAATTTACCGCCGCTTTCTTTTCTTCGCTGCTGCCTTCATGGCTTTTTCATTCCGACTCACGCGAATGAGGCCGCCGCAAGGTACGACCTCGACCCCTCGCTTCTCGAGCTCATCGAGGAAAAGATTCATCCCGATCGAGTCTGACGACATATGCCCGGCAATCACGATATTCAGATGATGCTCGTTGGCTTTTTCCATGGACTGGTCGCGCATGTGCATGCTGATAATGGTCGAGATGCCGGCATGCGAGAGCTCAGGGTAGACCTTGGCTGAGGGGTTTGTGCCGCCGGTCATTTCGATCGTGTAGTTCCCGACGCGATGACCCGGACTCCCGGCAAAGATCTTCGGACCAGTGCCGCGCCGCCGCGCTTCCTCATACTCCGGGATCTCGCCGAGAAGCTCCATGAGTTCCGCGATGGTTTCCGGTCGCCGCTTCGCGATGAGACCCCGCATCAGATGATCCACCATGTTATCGGTCACGGTATGCATGTTCATGAGACTGACGCCCAGAATGCGAGCGAGGTCAACGACTTGATAATGATTAAACGGATGGAGCCCGCGGCCGACTTCTTTGCGCCGCTCTTCCATGATCTTTTCCGCGAGATGGATCGGCACGCCGAAGCTTTTGTGCACATCGATCTGGAGATCCATAACCTCGTCGAGCGCGGCCAAACATTTCCCGAGCGGGTGATGCGAGATAATGAGATCAACGCCCTCGCCGCGTTCGGAGAGACGGTCAGCGAGGAGCACCTCCCCGACGCCGATATCAATGCCCGCCATCACGCGGCGCACCTTTTTTGCCGTGTCCCCGGTCAAAAGGCCGCTGTCCGGGTACGGATTGGTGAGCCGCTCTTCATCGAAATATGGTTTATCACTCGGCTTCAAATCGTCGAAGCCGCGTTTCATCCGTCCCAGGTATTTCTTCACTCCCTCTCGTCCCCGCGGGTCGTGTTCGATCCCGAGCCGGATGCCGAGTTCGTAGATGTCTTTGATCGTCATATATACGTTATGTAGAAAAGTCCCCGTCTGCCTATGCAGCAGGCATTGTATCTGGCAAACGACTGGTCGTCAACCTCGTCACGATGTGCTACAATATCCCCACTATGTCCCGCCGCAAACGCGACAGCGCTTCGTTCGATCCGGTCCTCTCCCGGGGAATCATCGCCATTTTCCTCATCATGGTCGCGCTCGTCATCGGACTCAGCTTCTTCGGCCGCGCCGGCACGCTCGGGGTGGTCATTGACGGCTACATCTTGAGTTTTCTCTTCGGTCAGATCCGTTATGTCGTGCCGATCATCCTCGCGGTCATCGCGTTTTTCCTCGTAAAAGACATCGAGTACGACTACCGCGCGACGCACGGCATCGGTGCTATCCTCTTTTTCGTCGTCACCGCAAGTCTCTTTCATCTCCACTTCACGCCGCGTGCCATGTGGGACGAAGCGCTCCTCGGCCACGGTGGCGGCGTTTTTGGCATGGGGGCATTCTTTCTTAAAGAATATTTGGATACGATTGCGAGCCTCATTATCCTCGTGTCACTCCTCATCGTCTCGATTCTCCTCATGTTCAACACCGCGATCGTCCACCTCATCATGATGAATAAAAAAATCCTGGGCCAGCTCGGTGTCCTCGGCCGCGCGCTGGTCGCCACGACCAAAGCCGTTTTTGTTCTGCCTCCTGCCGCCGACACCTCGATTGAGGAGGTAGAAGCCGACGATGAGGAACGCGAAGACGGCGAAGACGAAGCGGGTGAAGATACCGGCAACCGTTTCCTCACCCGTCCGGTGAATGACGAAGAGGGTGAAGAATACGTCCCTGAGGCCGAAGCGGGTGAAGAAGAACCCGAAACCGCGGCGGACGCAGCTCCCGAAGCCGGTCCCTGGGCCAAAAAAGTCGTGATTAAGGATCTGCCCCCCCTCCATCTCCTCTCTGAAAAGCGCGGCAAGCCCACCAGCGGCGACATCAAAGCCAACGCCCAAACAATCCAGGACACCTTGCAAGAAATCGGCATTGACGTCG
>CAYHTX010000098.1:0-5025 GCA_964359615.1 uncultured Gammaproteobacteria bacterium
TGACGGAAGAGGGGCTGACCGTCTATTACCCGCGTAAAGCGGCGAATGCCGTGCTCGTGCTGCCGGCCGGGTGGGCAGAGGGGCATGGACTCGAGATCGGCGACCGGCTCACGGCGTTTGCCTCTTAGGCAGGGGGGGTAACAAGGGGTGGACTTGACAATGCGCCATCTTTTCGGTAGACTACTGGCGTTCCCTTTTCTTAATTTCTTAGTTCAAATTTTCTGTATGTTAGCTGTGATTCAGACCGGCGGCAAGCAATATCTCGTGAAAAGCGGGGATCGCCTCAAGATCGAAAAAATCGCGGGCGAGGCCGGAGCGGATGTCACATTTGACTCAGTGCTTCTCACAGCGAGTGATGACGGCAGCGGCGTCAAAATCGGCAATCCATTTTTAAGCGGAGTCGCAGTCAAAGCGGTCGTCGCGAAGCAGGGCCGCGATAAAAAAATCCGCGTGGTGAAGTATAAGCGAAAAGTCCGCTATCATAAGGTCCACGGCCACCGGCAGCATTTTACGGTAGTTGAGGTGAAGTAATTTTTCCCAAACAAAAAATTCCCGTTTGCGCGGGGTTTTTTTGTTATCTTCTCCTTCCGCAGCGATTAACTTTTCATGCGGTTTTTTAAGGCGCTTCCGAGCGTCATCTCATCGGCGTATTGGAGATCGCTCCCCATCGGGAGGCCGCGGGCGAGGCGCGTCCGGGTGACTCCCGGACTGGTTTCTTCGAGCCGTCGAGCGAGGTACATCATGGTGGTTTCGCCCGGGAGATCTGGGTTGAGAGCAAAAATGACTTCTTTGACTGACGGATCTTTTGTGCGTTCGAGGAGTTCCGGGATTTTCAGTGTGCGGAGGCTGTCTTCATCATCGCCGCGGATCACGCCGCGCAGAATGTGGTATACACCCGGGTAGTTCTCTGTTCGTTCGATCGCTTGCACGTCTTGCGGTTGAGCGACAACGCAGATGGTCGAGGGATCGCGTTTTTTGTCGCCGCAAATCCGACATGGGGAGGCATCGGAAAAATCAAAACACACTTCACAACTTTTGACAGTCTCGACGAGGTGTTTGAGCGCCAGCATGAGTTCGCCGACATCTCTTTTCCCTGAGCGGAGAAGATAAAAGACGAATCGCTCCGCTGTGCGCTGGCCGACGGAAGGGAGCTTGGCGAAGGCGGTAATCAGTTGCTGGATGGGCCGGGCGTACACATTAACTGAGTCCGGGAATATTCGGGAGCCCTCCCATCTCCTTCATTTTGGCGGCGACGATCCGTTGGATTTTTTTGAGCGCGTCGGCGTGGGCTTCTTTGAGCGCTGCTTCGAGTTTTTCTTTCTTTTCCGGCGCGAGGAGATCATGGTCCACCGCCACATTCACGAGGCCGAGATTGCCGTCCATGGTAAGTGAAACTCGGCCGCCAGCGCTCGAGACTGTGACTGATTCCTGCCCCAGCGCGTTTTGGAGCGTCTTTGCTTGATCGCGGAGGTCTTTGAATTGCTTGAGTTTGTTAAACATAAAGATAGTTCATAGTTCGTAGCCAATAGTTCAGAGATAGCAGCCATTATTGGCTATGAACTATTGGCTACGAACTCATATTAAAACGAAGGTGCTTTCGGCTGCGGCGCTGGCACGGCCCCTCCGGACGGGGCGGGCGGCGCTGTGAAGGCCGAATCAAGATTCTTAAAACAGGCGCGCGGATCGTCGAAAAAGACTTTCACCATGCCGGTCGGACCATTGCGGTGCTTGGCAATGTGAATCTCGGCGATGTGCCGCTCGTCAGGCGGGATATCATCGAGGCGGTAGCCCCGGTCGGCGGCTTTGCGATAGATAAACATGACGACGTCGGCATCCTGCTCGATACTACCAGATTCTCGAAGGTGTGACAACTTCGGGATGGCCGGCTTGTTTTGCTCGACCGCGCGCGAGAGCTGGGACAAGGCGAGGACCGGCACGTTCAGTTCGCGGGCAATGCCCTTGAGGTTTCGACTCATCTCAGCCACTTCTTGGACGCGGTTGTCGCTGTTTTTGTTCGTGTGTGATTCCATGAGCTGCAGATAATCAATGATAATGAGACCGAGGCCGTGCTCGGCCTGCAGCCGTCGGGCCTTAGTTCGGATGTGCATGACATTGTTCCCGGGAGTGTCGTCAATGTAGATCGGCGCTTCGGATAATTTTCCCATGGCATGCCCGATGCGCGGAAAATCATCGCTGTCCGGCCGGTCTGAGAGATTGCCGGTGCGCATCCGCCAGAGTTCAACGTTCGCTTCCGCGCAGAGCAGACGATCCACGAGCTGTTCTTTGCTCATTTCGAGAGAAAAGATGCCAACGGAAATTTTACCCCGCACGGCTGCGTGGCGGGCAATGTCGAGGGCAAATGAAGTTTTACCGACTGACGGCCGGGCGGCCAGGATGATGAGGTCGGATTTTTGGAGGCCGGCGAGGAGCTGGTCGAGCTGGCGGAAGCCGGTCGGGATGCCGCGCAGTTTGCCTTTTTCCCGTTGGAGTTCGTCAATCCGGTCAAAGGCTTCATGCAGGACCGATCGGATGTCCGTGAACGTCTGTTTGAGGTGTTTTTGCGTCACGCCAAAGAGGTATTTTTGCGCTTCATCGAGCACTTCGGCCACGTCTTCTTCTTCGCGGTAGGAGAGCTCCGTGATCTGCGCGCTCGCCGCGATCAGTTTGCGGAGCGTTGCTTTGCGGCGGATAATGTCGGCGTAGTTTTTGGCGTGCGAGGATGTGGGGACCGTGTTTGATAAGCCCGCGAGGTAGCCTCTCCCGCCCACGGTCTCGAGGCGGCCTTTTTCTTCGAGACGGCTGGAGACCGTGAGGAGATCCACCGGCTCATTCTTGGCGTAGAGCTCGATCATGACGGAAAAAATGTCGCGGTGGGCATTTTTGTAGAAGTCGTCAGCGTCGATGGCGTCGGCGATTTTGATCATCGCATCTTTATCGATGAGAATGGCGCCGAGGAGCGACATTTCAGCTTCGAGGTTTTGGGGCGGGATTTTTTCGATGTCGAGAATGGTTGCGGCCATACCAAAAAAGGGGTAAAGTCTAGCTATCATAGCCGATCGGGCGAGTGGAGGGCAATGGCGGCGCAGGCTCGCCATGTGGGTGAAATGTGCATAGCGCCGCTCCGCGGTTTCAGTCATTGAACATTTTAGCTAATTTTCCTATACTTCATCCCATGAACATCTGCCTTATCAACAATCTCTATCCCCCGTACGCCCGGGGCGGCGCCGAGCAGGTGGTCTATAAGACCGTCCAGGGACTCGCGGCCGCCGGACACCGAGTCATCGTGATTACGTCCTCGCCTGACGGCGAAACTGTCGAACGAGATGGGAATGTCACCATCTATCGCTACCCCCCGGCGAACCTCTTTTTTTACACTGAGGCCCGTCGTTTCGGCTCCCTGGCACGGCTCAGCTGGCACCTCATCGACATGTTCCACGTTCCGTCGGCCGCCTATGTGCAGCGCATCCTCGAGAGAGAGATGCCGGATATCGTCCATACACACAACATCATGGGGATGAGTTTCCTCATCCCGCGCATGATCCGGCGTCTCGGACTCCGCCATATTCATACCGTGCATGACGTCCAGCTCGTCGAGCCGAGTGGGATTATTCTCAAAAAAAAAGCGTCGAGCAGGCGGTACACCGGACTGGCGACCGGCCTGTATTCGGCGTGCATGCGCCGCCTCATCGGTTCTCCGGAAGCAGTCATCTCGCCATCGCAGTTCTTGCTTGATTTTTATGAGGCGCGGGGATTTTTTCCGCACTCCAAGCGCATCCTGCTCCGGAATCCGGTCTCGACATTGCCGAACATCAGGCGGGACGGGCAGCGCGCTGGCACACATTTTTTATACCTCGGCCAAATCGAAGATCACAAAGGGGTGCTGTTTCTTCTTCGCACATTCAAAACATTTTTGCGTGAGCGCGCACCCTGCGCCGTTCAGCTTCATATTGCCGGTACTGGCTCTCGAGCGGAGGACGTCCGCCGTCTCTCTGGCGACGAACCGCGCATTGTTTTCCACGGAAAAGTGGAACGGGAGACATTACCGCGGCTTTTCGGCGGCGTTCACGCGACGATTGTGCCGTCATTGTGTTATGAAAATTCTCCGACCGTGATTTTCGAAAGTTTTTCTTTCGGGGTGCCGGTCCTCGCGAGTCGCGTTGAAGGGATTGCCGAGCTGATCCAGGAACATGAAAACGGTCTCACGTTTGAAACAGAAGACGATGGACAACTCATCGAAAAAATGGCGTGGTGCGTTTCACACCCGGAGGAACTTGCGCGCATGGGGCGTGTCGCGCTCCAGTCTCTCACCGGGCTTTCGCAGCAGGAATATATTGGTCGTTTAGCCGCGCTTTATGAAGAAAAGAGCGTCCGGTCGTAAGTGAATATCCACAGGGTGGTCCTTCCTCTCGTGATCTCTGTCCATGCGTCAGCCGTGGCTTTCGCGCCCCGAACGATCGAGTCCGCACGATCCCAGTACGATGGCACGACAAAGAAGGCGTGCGGGACTTCGGCGACGCGCATGGCCTCCTCCATGTATTCCCGCTTCTGTCCCTCATAGAGCATCTTGTCAAAGAGTCGGGCGAGCGGACTGCCGGAGGGGATGGCGTAGTAGAACATGGTGCCGCTCGCGGTTTCGTAGTACGTCGTAAAGCCGTACTCCTCGATGCTGGCCGCTGCAGTCAGAATGCTCGAGAGGACGACATACGGCGTGCTCGTGACCTCGTCATGGAGGTAGGTGGCAGCCGCTTTGTCAGCCGCGGTTACGTTGAGGCCGGGGAAGTTGGCTTTCGGATTGGTTTGCGGGTACGTGAAATAGAGTGATGCTGTGAGAGCTACGGTCGCGAAAAGAAACACCGGAATGGCGGCGATCGGAGCGCGGCGGAGGAGTCGGGCGATTGTATGCACGCCGCCCAGGATCATGAGCGGCAGGAGAAAGTAGAGCGACACATGGAGGAGCCGTTCGCCATACTGAAGCTGCTCCTCGAGCCGAAGCTCGGGGAACTCAAGCCAGGTCACGAGGAAAAA
>CAYHTX010000099.1:0-4997 GCA_964359615.1 uncultured Gammaproteobacteria bacterium
CGCCGCAATTTCAGCTGTATGTTTCAGCCAATGGTCGCCGCGAGTAATGATATTCACAGTATGCGCCCAAAGCAAACTGAGTGGCGACACAAAGTTTCTGCCGGCCGCGGCTTGTCCGGAGAGCCAGAGAAACGGATCGCCAAGGCGGAAGTACAGATAGACGGAGAAAGCAATGAGGCCAAGCGGCGGAAGAATGGCGAGAGGCAGAATCTCGCGGGCTGACGTGCGCTGACCTCGCGGTGACGACCACCAGAGCCAGAGGAGGAGCGGCCAGAGAAAAATGCCGGTCGGTCGCGCGGCGCTCGCTAAAGCTGCTGCGAGTGCTGCCCAAGACCACTGCCTTCGAGAACTCAGGTAGAGAGCGGTGACGATGAAGAAGAGGAGCGTTGATTCACTATACGCACTGACGAGAAAAAATGATGTCGGGAAAAGGAGGATGGCGATGAGCGTTTTCATTGCAACTCCTGTATTCCATTGTTCGGAAACCCAGCGATAGAAAATCACGGCTGAGGCCGCGGCGAAGATATTTGCCACGAGGAGTCCGGCAGAGAAACCGTGGAGGGGTGTGACAACCTCGACAACTTTCCAAAGTAATGGAAAGAGCGGAAAAAACGTGACATTCGACATGACCCCAGCGCCGCGCAGTTCGTAGCCATGTCGTACGATCGAATCATACCAGCCGCTGTCCCACCGCGCCCAGAGCGGCGGGTCTGGTATCTGTGCCCACGGGCTTATCACCTCGGGTTGGAGAGCGAAGCTGACCTGTCCGATGATCTCTATGAGAATTCTCCAGAGAATACATATAGTGAGCGGAGCAAGCCATGAGTGACGGGAATGCAACGAATACATTTTTTGCTTCCAGTATTGAATCATAGAGTGAGCCCACATGCCTTTTTGTAAAGACAGACAGCCGTCACTCCGGCAACCGCTGAAGCTGTGACCCAACCGCGCTGCCTTCGGAGCTGATAAGCTGGAGCACCACCGTATCGGTTCGGACAGTCCGGGGGCCGCTACTGCCGACAGCCGTGACGTACAGATCTTCTTCGGTGAGGTTGACGATGAATTTTGGCGCGGTCGTATCAGCCGGATCGTCGCTGGTCCAGGAAAAATCCCAGTGAAAGGTGTAGCCGGGCGGACTGCAAGAGGCGTCGAGTTCGAGTATGCCGGCGGCCTTGTCCCAATTCATGGTGAAATGCGCTCTTGGCGCACCGCCAAAGATACTGGTTTGCGGCGGGCAAGTGGAAGCCGTCACGCCTTGCGTCGGCGGGACGTAAGACCCGGCCGGCTGTTGTTCCGGCGGCACATAGTCTGATCGGCTGGCACTCCTCGATTCCCGTTTGCCGCTTTCGGGCGGACTGCCAGGACTCGGGCGCTCGGCCCGTATGCCGCCGGCGCTACATTGCATGGCCGTGACCGCAGGAAAATCTTTTATGGGAATCAGGGTGGAAATCATGTCAAATTCCATGGCTTGACGATCCCCAAACGCAAGCGGACTCGTGCCGATGTTGCTGTCCGACCTGGTATACGCGTTAGTGGATTCTTCCAGGCCGTTTGGACACACACCACCGACCATGCCATCGGCATTGAGGCGGAGTATCCAGGCATCAGCCGAACCGGAAATTCGATCGGTCTCGCCAGCCACGACAACTCCGTCCGAAAGCGCCGCCGCCGCGTACGCCAGATCATTGCCGCCGGTTGCGTATAATTTTTGCCAGCGGATATTGGCTTCACCGTCGAGCGAAAATACCCACGCATTATCGCCTCCGGCCGTACCGTTGAAGTCGCGCTCGGTAGTTTTTCCAGCAATGAGGATCGTGCCGTCAGAGCCCTTGGCGATCCCAAGCGGAGTGTCAGACGCTTCCTGCCCGGCGGCGCTGTTGCCAAACTCCCTATGCCAGCGGACAGTTGCGCCGCCTTCGGCGTCATCGAGCACTAGAACAACCACATCACCGTTCCCGTTTAAGCTCTCGCTGGCAATTGCGTACGCGCCAGGCGATACTTCGGCTGCCGCCAAGGTTGAAAAAGTTTTACGATTTCGAACAGTGTAGCTTTTTTTCCAAACGATATCGCCATTGCCATCAAGTTTCATGACTTGGATCGGTTCATCGAGGATGATGGAATTCGCGCCAACCGCTAGGTAGCCGCCGCTCTCGAGTTTCAGAACTTGCGTGATGGGGAAATCATACTCTTTTTCGAAAATTCGGACTCCAGCTTTTGTTATTTTTCGGATGGCGGTATCGCTAATGCCGGCTCTGGCAAAGAGCACATACCCCTCGTTCGTTTCGAAACTGGCGATGCCGGTGCTTTCCCGCCAAGAGCCATTGATACCAGACAACAGAGGAAATTCCTGGTAAAAACACGCCGCTCTATCGCCGCCCTCGCACCAGCCGCCTTCACTTCCGACCTTCATGGCGATAAAGGACGTATCACCCGAGCGAGGCTGTTGCTGGGTGCCGGTTAAAAGAAACCCGCCGTCGCTGGTCCGCTCGAGGTGTGTAAAGCGTTCTGCCTGGCGCGGTTTTTGAAACCAGTTCTCGTCTCCTAATTTGCTCATGACGGCTATCCCGGTATGGTAATAGCTGTCAGGCGCCTGGCTGGTTCCGGCAAACACCACGCTGCCATCCGCTCCCCGCGCCACGGCCTGCACATCGCTTTTCAGATGATCAATTATCTGGGCATCTCCGGTATCGCCATCCACACGAAGCACATCTCCGCCGGCTAAATAATCCTTCCTCGGAACGAGAAGTCCCCCGGCTTGGTCGGGAATGAAATCCCGGATACCTCCTTCAAATGATTTTTGCCAGAGTACATTGTAGTCAGCATCGAAGCGAGTGATTTGGTAGCCAGAAGTGTACCTAGGCGTCAAAACCGCAAGCCCCGTGGACATCTCCAGCAGTTTCAGGCTTCGCGTATCGTAGTCATCGCGGAAGAACAACGGCTCTCTCATGTAATCAATGTTTTCACGTCCTAGAAACCGCAAGTCACCGATGAAATTGCCGTCGGCAGTCAAGAACGTCAGCGAGGCGGAAGCGTCGGTGCAATGTCTCGTGAGCTCGCAGGTTCCCCGATGCGCGCGACCGCCGATGACCGCAATGCGGCCGTCCGCGAGTTCTATGGCATCATAGGCCGTGGCGCGATCGAGATCGTCGCCCTCATCCGCGTCGTAGGGAAATGCATTGTTCTCCTGTCTCGGCCATGACCAAAATAGCTCTCCGGTATTCCGAAGACGCAAGACTAAAAAGTGCTGGTCCGGTTGGCGGAAGCCGTAATCGGCGTGAGCAGTCGCCGCGATCACCCAGCCGTTGTTTTCTGTTAGGTGGATGGAATACGGGTTCTCGTCCCAATGCGTTTCTGCGCCCCGATTGCCATATTCTTTTTGCCAGATGACTTCGCCGTCTTCATCCAGTCGAATAACGATGATATCGCTGTCGTCCACGACTGCGCCTTCAGGCCGGATGGTCGCGCGCGTTGTACCCGCCACCGCATAGCCGCCATCTGAACTAGCGTCAATCGAGAAGCCTTCGTCAAAAATCGGCGTCGCGGGCGACTGCGCGTCATCTCGCGTGCCATTGTACGCGCGGCACCAGACAACCTGGCCGCTGGCATCGGTTTTCATGACCCCGATATCGGTGGAATCGTCCTTGAGTAGAATCGTGCCAACCGTAATATAGCCGCCGTCAGATGCCGCCACTACGTCGCGGGCGCTGACCAGACACACTTCTTTTTGTCCGTACTGCCGCGACCACACCACATTACCAAACACATCAACCTTTTGGAGCCAGCCGTCGGATTCTTTTCGTTTGGTTTGGAGTTCGGGTAAAAATTCGTAGGTCGGGCGGCCGTCGGCATCGGTGTCGCCAGTTGACCGCTTGATCGGCTCCACAATAGAACCGGCAAAGACAAAACCGTCTTCGACCGGCAGGATCGCCACGGCCCGGTCTTCGCCATACTCACTGCCGTACGTCTTCGACCAGGTGGGTGGGCCACTGTCGGGCGCAACTTCTCCGCCAGGCGCGCCGCGCAGGGCGCAGCCGGAAAAAATCAGGGCGATGGCCATGATAACGGTCGATTTTATGACAAGAGACTTCATATGTTTGTGTGAAGATGAAGGAAGCGGATTGAGTATAGCAGTTTTTTATAAAAGAAAAAATAACATTTGCCTTTGACATTCGTCATGGCGCTTGCAATAATCACTCCTGCCGGCATGCTGTCGGCAGGAGGTAGTATGAGCACCTTGTTTTCCATGACGAACGATATATTATGCTACTCATGATTCTAACTATCCTCTTCGGCGGTGTCGTCACCGCGAGCCACGCCTGGCAGCTGAGAAAAGCGCAGGCAATGACAGATGCATCGTATGACGAACGCGATCGGCTCTGGCGGCGGCATCAGGCGCTGAACGGGACGCTCTGGATGCTGCTGTTTCTCGCGATTGTCGCCGCTCAGTTCTTTTTTTCGCATGGAGACAGAAAAACGATGCCCCTTCTTGGCATCGTTTTGCTTGCATTCGGTTTTATCCTCGTCGTCTGGAGTCGGCTCATTCTTGGCCGGTCGGGGGCGATGGGACTGCGCTGGTTTTTGCCGGAGAAAATTTCCGCTTGGGAAACCCGAGGACCGTATCGTATGCTCACGAACCCGATGTACGACGGATTTATTCTTATTTTTCTCGGGCTAGGGTTCGCGGCCGGAACAACCGAAAACTTTTATCTCGCGCTCGCGAGTTTTCTTCTCCTGAATGTCTATCTGGCGACGGTCGAAAGCCGGGGTCAGCGGAATAAAATCTTCTAAGACAGTTTTTAAGAGTGGGGACTAGCAGCTAAATTGTCCGGCGCCGCAGGGGTCGGGGAGTTCGCGCACGGTCGGGACGCCCGGTTCTGTACCTGTCGCGGTGTAGTCTTCTACATTTCTCGTCGCCCATTCATGCTCGTGGTTCCAGAGGGTCCAGAAGTGACGCCATTCATTCCAGCCAATGCCAAGGTGTTTCACAAAGATGTCAT
>CAYHTX010000100.1:0-4969 GCA_964359615.1 uncultured Gammaproteobacteria bacterium
AACTGATTGTGAGCGGCATTTCGCTTGAGGTGAAGCCAGGTGAAGTGCACGCCATCATGGGCCCGAACGGGTCGGGGAAGTCAACGCTCGCGAATGCGATCATGGGGCATCCGAAGTATACGATTACAGAAGGCAAAATGATTTTAGATGGAGAAGATATCACCCACGCGAAAGTAAATGAAAAGGCCAAAAGAGGTCTGTTTCTTTCCATGCAATATCCGCCGGAGATCGAGGGTGTCACGATCACGAATTTTTTGCGCACTGCTGTCGCGGCGCTCACCGGAGAAAAGCAAAATCCCGTCAAGTTTCATAAAGCGCTGGTTGAAAAAATGAAGACGCTCAGTATAGATCCAGCATTTGCCGGCCGGTATCTGAACGTCGGATTTTCTGGCGGAGAAAAGAAACGTATGGAAGTTTTGCAACTTCTTACGCTCCAACCCGCATACGCTATACTCGACGAAACCGATTCCGGACTCGACATTGACGCGCTCAAAATCGTCGCCGAGGGGATAAACCGATTTCATACGAAAGAGAGCGGGGTCCTCCTCATCACGCACTACAATCGCATTCTCGAGTACGTGCAGCCGGATTATGTGCATATCATGGTTAGCGGTAGGCTTGTGAAATCGGGTCAAGCAGATTTAGCCAAAGAAATTGAAAAAAAGGGGTATCACTCATCTATTGTGTAATGTATGACAAAGCGAGATTCCAGTGAAAAAAGATATTTCCGGCATATTGAGTATGGCCGAAGCTATATCGTCTACCCTGCAAAGCGATAAGTAATATGTCCACCCGTGAGCAAATCATCGAAATGCTCGAAACTATCCTTGACCCCGAGGTTGGCGTTGATATTTGGACCATGGGGCTAATTTATGACATCCAGATACAGGATGAAAAAAAATTATATCTCAAAATGACCTACACGACGCCGATGTGTCCGGCCGGTCCGGCGATGCAGGAGGAAATCATGAGCGATATGCGCGCGCTCGGCTTTGAGCATATAGAAATCGATCTCACGTTTGATCCGCCCTGGCAGCCGTCACGGGAGCTCAAAGAGGCGCTTGGGCTGGCCACGTGATTTTTTGAACATGAAAATATGAACATTTCTATCCGCGTCGATCATACGATCAATGCGCCGCGCGAAGCCGTGTTTGCGTTTATCACGAATCCGGAAAACATGACGACGTTCACTGGCTATGGACCGGTGCCGGGAATTAAAAAGGCCTTAGTTATTTCGCGTCCGCCGAATCGTGAGCATGCGGGCACGGTGCTTCTCATTGAAAATCTCGACGGCACGCGCCACAAAGAGAAAGTCGTCCTGTCAGAAACGCCGCGCAAATTGGTACATCATATTTATGACCTCCCGAAGCCGTTTTCGTCACTTGTCCGTGAGATGGAGGAAGAGTGGGAGCTCGAGGTATCTGGTGAAGAGCGCACGGCCATCATTAGGCAGTTTCATCTTTCACCCACGACCCCTTTCGCGTTTCCGGTTGCATTCTTCATCGCGAGCCTCATAATGAAAAAAGCGGCCAAGGCCGATCTCGAGAATATTGCCAAAAAGCTCAAGGCTGAGTATACTTGATCCTACAAAAACTCTCTATGTCAGATGACGTCAAAGTGCCGGAAGATCTGCCAGAGAACAACTCTCAGGCCGTCAGAAAGATCGGAAAAATCCGCCGCATTGTCATAGATCGCGCGGCCTGTATTGGCGCTCGGTCATGCGTGGTCGTCGCGCCGAATGCGTTTCAGATGGACGATCAAAATCTCGCTTACATGGTAGATCCGGACGGGCATGACGAGGAAACGATTAAGCTGGCGGCGCAGTCCTGTCCGGTTTTGGCGATTTTATTGTATGATGAAAATGGTAAGAAAATTTTTCCTGAAGAATAAGTCACGCACTGCAGTATGCCACGTGAAAGAACTCACCCTGGAGTAAGCGAGGGCAGACGACGTTTTCTCAAAGAGGCTGTAACAGCCCTTAAGGGCACCGGACTTGGGCTTGTCGGGAGTATTCTCCTGCCACATGATGGGAGAGGAATGAAACGTTATGCTCCGAAAATTGAAGCTCCTGCAAAAGAAAGGATTGAATTCGGAAGACATACGGTGGCGTATACAGTCAATATGCGACCAGGCCTTCAGATAGATGAAAAAGCGCTTCGCGAATTGCAGGCGTCGGTCGTGATGCAGAGTCCTGAAATTGTCCGACGCATACAAGAAAAGGTTCCGGTGTTGCCGGCTGAAGTTCCGCTTGTTCACGAAGTGTACGACATCGAACACCAGGTGGAATTTATCCGAGATAAGGATCGAGCAATCGTTTTTGAGTCCGCCGCACGATCTGCGATTGCGCACGCCACTGAATTTTGGAAGCACCCGCGTCTTCGCGAACCGCGGCTTCGCTTTGAAATTCCCGATGCCAAAGCTGAGACTGATCAGGAGCTACCGACGTATCCAGCCGACCAGAGCATCATCATTCAGTTCATTGACTCGCGGGTTGAGACTTTTTACACCCGAATCACAACGCCTTTGAGTGGGGACATCAGTATTGATTTTCGGGCAAAGAGAGACGAGTCGCACGGAGTGGTGGGCCGCCATTTTGATTTTGATTTTGAGCAGGCCGGACGGCTGGACATTCAGGAGAAACGGCTTCCCGTTCTCCTCAGCATCAAGGACCTCGCGCCAGAGAAGATTCCGTTTATCCATGCCGCTGTGACCGAAATTTTGCATGTTCAAATCTCTGAGTATACCAACAACCGCGTCGTAAACGATGTCGGCCGATTTACTGCAGAACATGAGGAACAAATCAAGACGAGTCAGGATGTTGTGGGTGTTTTTAATAGATTAATGACGCACCATGGCGTTCTTGAGGAAGCGGTGGTCCACGGTATCGGGGTCGCCTGGCAAGTGGCTTTCGATAAAAAGAATGGACGAAAACGAGATAATGATGAGAAAGACGCCCTGTGGCAAAGAGCACACCCCGGAACCAGGGAAGTGTATGGTCGCCTTGAACGGGGTGAAATCACCATTCGTGACCTCATTGACCAGTATATTTCAAATCCCGAATCTATTGAGGCTTGGCTGCCATAACTACCGCGGCCTACACCCGCTCCACCCAATGCGAATCCACTGCTACTTCGAGCTCGAGGTAGATTTTTTTGTTGGTCGCGGTTTCGAGCTCGCGCCGCGCCATGACGCCGATCTCTTTGATCTTCGCGCCGCCGCGGCCGATGATGATTTTTTTGTAGCGTTCTTCGTTGGTCAGAATCCGGGCAGAGATAACCATGACAACGGGCTTGCCAGTGGCCGTTTCGAGTGGTTTTTCCACATTATTTTTTGTCTCAGCCTCTTTTTCTTCCACATTGTCTACTTCGACCGTGATCGAGTAGGGAACTTCCTTGTCAAAAACCGAATAGACTTTCTCACGAATGATTTCAGCGATCCAGAAATAGTGATCGAGGTTGGTGAGCTGCTCCGCCGGATAGAGCGGTTCGCCTTCGGGCAGGAGTTCCATGACTTTGTTTTTCAGCGGTTCAATATGACTGCCGCGCAGCGCCGAGAGGTGCAGCACCGCATCGAAATCGGAGGTCCAATATTCGTACGAGCTTTCAAATTCGCGTTCTTTCGGATGAAGATCGCTTTTGTTAATGACGAGAATTTTTGGTTTCTTGAGGTGGCGGATCATGCCGTAGACGGCGCGCTCCTCGTCGCCGATATCCCGGCTCGGGTCAACGACGTACACAATCACATCAATACCTTGAAGCGCGTCTTTTACTTTATTCGTGAGTTTGGCCGTGAGCGGATTGCGGCGATCTTTGAATACACCTGGCGTATCCACAAAAATCGCTTGGCCCTCGGGTCGGTTTAGAACGCCGTGAATGATATGGCGCGTCATTTGCGCGCGAAAACTGGTCGCCGCGATTTTCGTGCCGACGAGGGTATTGAGGAGGGTGGATTTGCCGACATTACTGCGCCCGACGAGCACAACGAAACCGGATTTCATAGCTGCGGAAAGCGGGTGATTTCTGGCTTGAAGTCTGCCGACTATAGCACAGACTTGCGGAAAAATCAAGTTTTGCCTATACTGAAACCGTAGTATGAAAGTCATTCTTCTCAAAGACGTGCCAGGAACCGGAAAGCGGGGTGAAATCAAGAACGTGGCTGACGGCTATGCCAGCAATTTTCTGTTTGTCCAAGGTCTCGCGAAGATGGCGACCGAGCGGGCAGTGGCGGAACGGCAGGATGAAGACGCCCAGCTCAAGCGCGAAATGGAGCGGGAACTTCGGGAAAATCAGAAAGCCGCCGGCCGGCTCGATGGCGCCGGCATAGAAGTCCGCGCGCGGGCGAACAGCGATGGCCACCTCTACGCGGCCGTGAGTCCCGCGATGATTGCCGGAGAGATCAAGCGCCAGCTCGGCGCGAGTGTTGAGGCGGCGCGCATTGCCATCGCCGCACCTATAAAAACAACCGGCGATCATGAGGTTCTCGTCAAATTCAGCCACGGTCTCGAAGCGACCATCACCGTCTCGGTCGAAGCCGAGTAGCCCTCCCTGCGGAGGGTTTTCCTTTTTTTATGGGCATGCTATACTATGAGGGGCCAAAAGCCTGACCAATGAACAATCATGCTTGCGTCAGCCTGCCGGAAGGGCAGGGTGATCAGGAATAATTGTTCATTGTTTTCTTTTTTGTATGGCGAAAAAAGTTCGCAAATATATCTTTGTAGTGGGAGGCGTGCTTTCCGGAGTCGGGAAGGGCGTGACTTCGGCATCGCTCGCGGCTATCTTTCAAGCCAAAGGCTACGGCGTGACCGCGCTCAAGGCTGATCCGTATGTCAATGTTGACGCCGGCACCATGAATCCGACTGAGCACGGCGAAGTCTTTGTGACGGATGACGGCGATGAGACTGATCAGGACATGGGGAATTATGAACGGTTTTTGAATGTGAGTCTTGACTCGGATAATTACATGACGACTG
>CAYHTX010000101.1:0-4927 GCA_964359615.1 uncultured Gammaproteobacteria bacterium
AACTAAATCACCACCTACCAGAGTTTTGGCTTTTTCCAAATATTCCGGCACACCATCTCTAGGGGTAATGGTGTGTGCGTTTAGCAAATCCTCGTATATTTTATTTTTTGCTTTTCTAATTTCACCCGGGTCAAGTTCATATTGTGTCAGCTTGCCCAGCATTGCTATCTCTTTAGCAATAGCGGCATCGCCGGCTCCGACAAAGGCGTGGAATTCCTCGGGGCCGAATTTAAGCCCCAATTTTTCGGCTACATGTTCAAATGCTTGTTGGTGTAATTTTTCTAGATCAACCAACGTGCCTTCTAGGTCAAAGGCCATTTTTGTTGGATTTGGATGTTCGTCTCTCATAGTTTGAGCAATAAATATGAACTTAGTTTAACATTAAAATGGTATTTTGTCAAATTTGCCAAAAATGTTGTAAAGGCCAAATTAAAATGTCATAACGGCCGGCAAAATTAAAATGTCATACCCTGCCTTAATGGCCTTATCTGACAGCCGCTAAAATGGGCTGTTTTTTGTTAATAAAAAATTGCATTCTCCAGGGGTGATTTGCCGGTGGTTTCCAACTGGTTGGCGGTCTGGTTGTCAAAGCGATGAGATTGACGTCAATCTCCTTTTTTGGCCTTTCCGATAAACAGAAATAATTAAGATAATGTTTTCTGACGGATATTTTGATCTCACCACTTAAATGTTCCTCAATAGTGATTTTGTCTTTTTTGTAAACCGTCGTTGGCTGGGTTTCGTTTAATTGGTAATAGTTGTTTTTAAATCTAATGGTGTAATCATTGTTAATCGTTCTCTCTGATTGAATGGACAGTATTTTGTCTAAATTGTCTTTTTCATCAGTGGTTAATTTCCGGTGCAAATCGTTTTTCTTTTTTGGCACAACCGCGAATTGGCGATTGAATTTAGGAATGAATATTTCTTTTAAAAATTTGTTGGCTTCCGGGATGGTATTAATTTTGTTTAGCCGCATTTCTTTCACTAATCTTCTCTGCAAAGTGCCATTCATCTTTTCCACCCGGCCTTTGGCTTGCGGACTGTTGGCATGGATTACTTTGACACCAAGTTGGTTCATCGCTCTTTCAAACTGGGTCATTAGTTCTTCGTTATCAACCGCGTTCTTGTGGTTGACCTTGTAGGTGCTGAATTTGTCCAAATAGATAGCGTTTGGCAGGCCGTTGACCTCAAAGTACCCTTTCCAAAATCTAAACACTGGGACGACTCCTTCATGATAATCTAGTTCGGCTTTGGTAATTTTGCCTTCGGCATCATCCACAGACAAGAGCAGGCATTGTTCCAAACCAACCACGGCTTCGTTCCTACTTTCAAACCAGTTGTGGTAACTGCCATCGAATTGTTCCATCTCGCCGTAGTTATCTTTTCTTTCTCGCCAGAAATGTTTTTTGACAGCCGCTTTCTTTCTGGGTCGCCACAACTTTTCTTTGATCATTATTTGTCTGACGGTTTCTTTACTTAATAATATTTTGCAATCGTCTCTTAAATGTTCTTGAGCTAACAAAGGATTAAAATCGTAGTAGGTTTCTTTTAGACATGCTTTGACTTTTTTCATTGTGCCTTCGTCAATTTGACGATGGCCTTTTTGGCCACGATTGCCATGGATTGCTCCTTTGATTCCCAACCTGTTAACGGCCGCTTTTACTCTTTTGGTTTGTCGAAGAGACAGATGAAGCTGTTTGGCAGCTTCGCTGCCATCAATTTTTTTAGATAGTAAATCTTTAATTACCTCGTACCGTCTGGCTTCTTTTGGGGTCATAGTTATTAGCTGATCTTGGTCCATATCATTGTCTAAATTAATTATTTTAATTTAGACCTATTATGACACAAAATCGGTTAGCTATGACATTTCTATTTGGCTGGCCCTATGACATTATCATATGGGCGGGACAGTTTGCCAAAAATGTGGAATTGGTGTAAACTATAGGCAAAGTTGAAGATCTCTTTTTTAGCGTTTTTATGGCAAATTCAATTGGTATCATGCAGGGGAGGTTGACACCGTCGCTGGGTAGGGGCATACAATTTTTTCCTTTTGATGATTGGGAAAATGAATTCTTGTTGGCGGCAGAAATAGGTCTTGACGAAATAGAATTTATTTTTGATTTTGATCATTACGAAGAGAATCCTTTGTGGTCCGAAATCGGTATCGCGCGTATTGTTAGTTTGATAAGGCAAACAGGGGTTAAGGTTAATTCCATTTGTGCTGATTTCTTTATGCGCCGGCCATTTTTTAGGGTTGATGAGGCGACACGTTTAGAAAATATAAATTTTTTAAAGAAATTAATATTGGCGGCCAAACAAATTGGTGCACGGAGTATAGAAATTCCTGTAGTTGACAATTCCTCTCTTAAAATCGTAGAGGAAAAAAAAATTTTGATATCCTCACTAAAAGAAGTTGCAGAGCTTTTAACAAAATATAATATTACACTTGGGTTAGAAACGGATTTACATCCTCAACAATTTTTAGCAGTACTCAAAAATATCAATCATCCTTTAATTAAAGCGAACTATGACAGTGGCAACAGTTCAGGTTTGGGGTATGAGCCTTACGAAGAAGTAACAACATTGGGCAAATTAATCAATAATATCCATATCAAAGATCGGGTGTTTGGTGGAAACACGGTGTCGTTGGGAACCGGTAGCGCTGATTTCGACAGATTATTTCAAGGTCTGAAAGAAATTAATTATCAAGGGAGTTTTGTCTTGCAGGCCGCGCGCGGAGTTGAGGGACAAGAAAAAGAAACGGTTTCTAATTATATTCAATTTGTCAAAAATTATATTAATAAATATTTGATCTAAAATATTATGATAACACTTCCGGATTTTAAAAAAGCATTTGAATACGAGAATAATTTTTATTTGTCTTCTGATAAATCCAGGATTGGAAAGCTTCTCGCTCATTATGAACTTTATAAAAGAATAATAAATCTCCCCGGAGCAATGGTGGAATTTGGAGTATTCAAGGGGGCATCGCTCATGCGGTTCCTGTTTTTTAGAGGTCTTTTAGAAAATTCAGGTTCACGAAAGATTGTTGCTTTTGATACTTTTACTTGTTATCCAGATGTCACACATGAACTTGATGGAGCGCACATGAAGGATTTTATCCAGAAAGCTGGGGTTGAAAGCATCAGCAAAGATCAATTTATACAGGTGTTAAACAACGCAGGTGTGAATGTGAATATTGAGTTAGTAGAAGGAGATATTTGTCAGACGGTTCCTAAATTTATTGAGGATAATGAATGCATAAAGTTTTCCATGGTAAATCTTGACACTAATTTTTATTTGCCCTCAAAAGTGGCGATTGAACATTTTTGGCCTAGAATGGTGAAGGGTGGCATATTTATTTTAGATGATTATGGAATTGTGCCCGGGGAAACTAAAGCGGTTGATGAATATTTTGCTGACAAAGACGTAAAGATAGAAAAATGTTCTTTTAACACGAAGCCGTCTTTTATTGTAAAGAATTAAATTATGGATTTACTATTATCAAACAAAAGAGTGTTGGTAACTGGTTCCAGTAGGGGCATTGGTTATTATATAGCCAAAGCTTTTCTTTCCGCAGGGGCTAAAGTAATGATTACCGGTCGTGATCAAGAGAGTTTAAAAGATGCTGAAAAAACTTTAGGAGAAATCGGGGAAGTGATCTCTTACAATGGAGACATGAGCAGTTCAACAGAGATCGCGCTTGCCCTCAAAGTGTTAGAAGAAAAGTTTGGCGGAGTTGATGTTGTCGTTGCCAATGTGGGCGACGGGTCAGCTGGTGGGATAGAAATAAGTCAGGAAGAATGGCAAACTGCTTTACAAACTAATTTTGTTGGCGCCATGGTGTTGGTCGCAAAAACTACACCTTTATTAATTAGACAAAAAGGCAATATTATTTTTATCTCTTCTATCGCTGGAGTAGAATCGATAGGAGCATCTTTACCTTATGGCGCTTCCAAAGCCGCGCTTTTGAGCGCCATGAAGGGGTTGGCGCATGAACTTGGTTCAAAGGGAATCAGAGTGAATGCCATCGCTCCTGGAAATATATTTTTTCCAGGAGGAAGATGGGATCGCAAACTGGCTGAGAGAAAAGAATATTTTGAAAATTATATCAAGAGCGAAGTACCTCTCCGACGGTTTGGCACGCCAGAAGAAATAGCAAACGTGGCGTTATTTTTAGCCTCGCCGCTCTCGTCATTTACAACAGGCGCATGTTTTGTGGTAGATGGCGGACAAACAAAGAGTTTTTAATTATCTTTTTGTATGCAAAATACTTTGGAAAAATTTAGATTAGACGGCAAGGTTTGTATTATTACCGGTGGCGCTGGATTTTTAGGCAAAAAGCACGCGGAGGCTGTGTTGGACGCGGGTGGTTTGCCAGTTCTATTAGATATTGATCAGGCACGTATTGAAAGTACGGTAAAAGAATTAAAAAAAGTATTTAAAAAAGAAACTATCGGTTTCGCGGTAGATATTACAGATAGCCGGGCGTTGTTAAAAATTAAAGAGCAAATTTTGGAGAAAAATAAACGTATTGATATTTTGATCAATAACGCCGCCAACAATCCCAAGGTAGAGGGCGGCAGTTCAAAAAACTGGAGTCGTTTTGAAAATTTTCCGATAGAAGTTTGGAATCAAGATTTGAATGTCGGCGTAACCGGGGCTTTTTTGTGCGCGCAAGTGTTTGGCAGTTATATGGCAGAACAGAAATCCGGAGTTATCTTAAATATCTCTTCGGATTTGGGTATCATCGCCCCCGATCAACGTATTTATCATAAAGAAAAAGTTAGTGAAGACGCGCAACCAGTAAAGCCGGTAACTTATTCAGTTACAAAACATGCTTTGTTGGGTCTGACCAAATATCTGGCCACGTATTGGGCTAATCAGGGCGTGCGAGTGAATGCCATCTGCCCCGGTGGAGTCTATA
>CAYHTX010000102.1:0-4925 GCA_964359615.1 uncultured Gammaproteobacteria bacterium
CTTTCCAAGGAAGGCGAATACGGCCAGAAAAAAATCAATATGTACACGCGCTGGGCGACTGTCCCGCTCGCGCTCCTCCAGGCGTTTAGCTTTATCAAGCTCCTCACCCGTTCGCAGTACGCGATTTTCGATAATCTGACGGCGTTTAAATACGCCTCCATTATGCTGACCGTCACGGCCGGGACCGTATTTCTCATGTGGATCGGAGAACTCATGACAGAAAAGAAAATCGGCAATGGCGTATCCCTCCTCATCTTCGCGGGCATCGTGTCGGCCCTGCCGCAGGTGCTCCAAAATGCGTATGTGAACTATACGCCCTCTGACGCGTACACCTATGCGCTCTTTGTGCTCATCGCTCTCGTGACCATCGTCGGCGTGGTGGTCATCAGTGAAGGCCAGCGCAATATCCCCGTGAGCTACGCCAAGCAGGTGCGGGGCAATCGGAGTTTTGGCGGCGTGCAGACGCACTTGCCGCTTCGCGTCAACATGGCCGGAGTTATCCCGATCATTTTCGCGGTTTCGATCGTGCTTTTTCCGCCGATGGTTGCGCAGTTTTTCGTCTTTGGCACCGGCCGCGTGGCCTGGGTGGCGAAAAATATCATCGAGCTTTTTAACAATCAGCTCTTTTACGGCATCGTGTATTTTCTCCTCGTGTTTGGCTTTACCTACTTCTATACGGCTGTGGTCTTTCAGCCGCAAAAAATCGCGGAAAACCTCCAGCGCCAGGGCGGCTTCATTCCCGGCATTCGTCCCGGGAAAGAAACCGTCGAGTACCTCGGGAAGACGATGAATCGGCTTATCTTCGTCGGCGCGCTCTTCCTCGGCATCATTGCGGTGCTCCCGATTATCGTGCAGGCCGCGACTGGCACCGCCTCGCTCGTCATCGGCGGGACGAGCCTTCTCATCGTCGTCTCGGTCGCGATCGAGACCGCGAAGCAGATCGAATCGCAGCTCACCATGTACGAATACGATCGCGTATAAGGAGAGCGTTTTCCCTTCTATGGGTTTTTTTGACTTCCTTTTTGGTTCATCGCATAGGCGGTATTCGCAGGAGCAGCATACGTTCAGCAATTATGAGATTGAGGAGTTTTTTCAGCGTATCCGTATTCCGAGCCTAACCCTCGATGAGAAGCATTTGGTCAAGGAAGCGATTCGCGCGGCGCGAAAAGGGGATGCCAAGATTTCCATGCGCCAGATTGCTGACACGCTGAAAAGTCTGCGCTATCGTCAAGGCGTGCGTATCAGCGAGGCCGACCGGCAGGCGCTCATTGAGAAGTTTGAGGAATATTTTGAAAAACGATTTGGCGAAGTTGCGACGCCTCAGTAGCTATGCCCCCCATGAAGAAAATCATTATTCTTCTCGGCGTGCCGGGGAGCGGCAAAGGGACACAGGCCAAGCGCCTCGCGGCGCGCTCGGGCTTTGCGCATATTTCGACTGGGGAGCTGCTGCGGGCGCTCGAGGCGGATACGTCGGCTGATTCTCACGACCGGCAGAAATTGGCCGACATGAAGGCCGGAAAACTCGTTCCCGATGAGTTGATTTATAAGCTGGCGTTTCGAGAAATCAAAAAAAATTTAGAGATGGGGAAAGGCGTCGTTCTCGATGGGGCGATCCGTTCACTCGCTCAAGCCGCAGCCTATGAGGAATTTTTTGAAGTGCAGGGTTGGGAGCAGGAAGTTATTGCCATCGAAATCGCCATTTCGGATGAAGAAATCATGAACCGGATGGAGTCGCGCATTGCCTCAGGTCATGCGCGGGCTGATGATACTCGAGAGGTCATGCGCGCGCGGATCGCGGCGCAAGGGAATCAGTCGCTCCGGACGATTGCGCAATTTTATCAGGAACGCGGTGTGTTGAAGCGGGTGAACGGGGAGAAGAGCGTGGATGAAGTGGAGGAGGAGATACGGCAGACGTCAGAGAATAAGTCGACATGAAAACGAGGCAAAGCGCCTCGTTTTGTTATTGTTTTTTTGTTGCTTTTACATATTCCTCGATCGGCAGCGCGCTCTGCCAGGCGAGTTCATAGAGGGTACGCATGGTGTCGGCGAGGACGTTATTTTGAATGACGGTCGTAAACAGTTTGCCTTCGAGCGAGACCATCATGATTTTGTCGTCCACGATCGCATTATCGGTCGCCCAGAATTGATGTCTTTCATCTTTGGCAATGACGCGGATCTGCGTGTTGGGGTTGTCGGCTATTGATTTTTGTCCATATTCGATATCAACCGTCTCCGGGTTGATGAGTTCGCGCGTCCGGCGGTTTTTTGCGCGCTGGCCTGTCTTATCAGTCAGCCATTCATCAAGAATGTTTGGGAAAACCTCATAAATTTTTTTGATTGATGAGAAGAAAAGAATTTCGCCTTTACTTTTCCAGAGTGTATCGAGATAGATGTGTTTCATGCCTTCGACGCCTTCAAATACCTGGACTTGCGGCTTGGATTTTTCGCCTGCGTGCATGGCACGTAGGAAGGGGAGCGCTTCATCGAGAGATTTTTTTCTGTCGTCCATCATATGCTTCAGCGCATCGGGATTTACGGCGACATATATGTCAGCACCGGGTTTCTTTTCATGGAAAATGAGTCCTTTTTGTTTGAGTTCGTCGAGAATGACATACGCGGTTGACCGTTTGAGGCCGGCCTTCACAGCGATTTCCTGCACTTTGTCGCCACCAAGCTGAAGTGCGGCCAGGTAGATTTTGGCTTCTTTTTCCGTGAGACCAATTTTTTGAAGATGGTCAGCGAGGAACATATCTTTCAGTATAACACGAAAAGGTCTATTTGTCAATATTATTGACAACAATACGATAATTTAGCTTATTTTATATAAAATACATTAAAAAATATATCCAGAATAATTGACAATTTTGATTTTTTATGATATGCTTGCCTACGAATCAGATCTCACAAGACGGAGGAAAAAGTGAAGATCACACAGATTTTGCGAAGCGTGAGAGAAAGAGATGAACAGGCTGTCATGGTTCAGCGCCACGGAACGTACATGACCGGCCACGCGCTCGCGCGCATGGCAGGCGACAACGCCGAGCTTTTGGCGCGCAACTACGCGCGGCTCGAGCCTCCCGGGATGTGGCCGCTCACTTTCGACGCGGTCGTCGAGTGCCACAACCAGGCGCGCGCCCTCCACGGGGCAGGTGTCGTGCCGACGGGGATCCTGGGCTCGCCGAACGGTCGGGGACACCATACCGGCCAGGCGCTGTCCGAGGGGTTTGCTGGCGCGAGCGGTGGCGACTGGCTGCCGTTCGAGTGCGCCGACGCGCTCGATTACCCGGTCTACAACTACGACCGAGTCCTCGAAGTTCTGCGTCAGGGACACGGTGACTCTATGGCCGCATCCTGGCTGAACGGGCGGGCACCGGAACTGGTCGCAAACTTGCAGCCGCGGGAGTTCCGCCGGACTGTGATGTGCTTTCTTTGTGAACGCCTCACGATCCGGTCGCCTCAGCCCCTCGAGATCCTGACGACGCACTTCGAGAATGTTCTCCTCGTGCACTCACTGTGTGTCGATGGGAACGATCTCGGGTCAGTGGATGAGGCGTGGGTTCCGCCGAAGAATGGAGGAGTGCTGCTCTACACTGAGCACGGAATCCTCCTGGCCTGCGACTACGCGTCGGACTACGACGTGGTGGGCAAGCCGGTCGTTGTTAATCAGGCCATCGCTTTCCAGGATCGGTGAACAGATGCGGTGAAAGAGGGACGGTGCGGCGGAGTCGGACAGAACGATCCGTCGCACCAAGAGGAAAAGTTCGTATGAAAATTTCTCCATTTCTTATATACTAGCACTCACAGAAACTTGATTACCTATTGTTTTTATCCTCATTGTTATGCCAACACCGACGACAGTAGCGCGCCGCCAAGACATGCTCGCCCGCTGGACGCATGACGCGCCAAACCGCGGAAACCGAAAAATCACGGCGAGTCGGCCAGATACCAGGCAGTCCCGCCTCTATGAAGGGTTGTTTCGGCAAGCCCTCAAGGGGAAGAAACATCCGAAAGTCTTGAACCTCGGCATGACGCCCGAACTCAGGAATCTCGCGCTCCGGCTTGGCTGCCAGGTCGTGGCGGTCGACATGAATTTCGACATGATCATGAACCTCGAGCATAACATCACGGATCATTTGTCGACTGACAACATTGTTGTCAGGTCAGACTGGCTCCTCATGGACGCATTCCTGAAACCAAACTCGTTTGACATTGTTTCCGGCGACGGCGTCATTGCACAGCTCACGCCAAAAGACATGCCCAAACTCATTCAAAACGTGGCGGCACTTTTGAAACCCGGCGGGCATTTTATTTCCCGCGTGGATGTCTTCTTGCCGAAGTATCCGGTGAAGCCTTTTGAGACGCTTCTCGAGGAGTACCGCAGAAAGAAATTGAGTCTGATGGAGTTTATCATTTCTGTCCTTCTCTATAGTCCCTATCGGATTCGTTTTTACGATACCAAGGTCCATCTTCAGAAAACCTCGGAATTTTGGGGTCTCTGCGATGAACTTGCCAAAGCCGGTACCATCACGCGGGCTGAAAATAAGCTCATCCAAAAGAATCGAATTAGCCTGAACCATTATCTTTTACCTGAAAAAGATTTCTATCGTCTGATGCATCGCTATTTTACCGATGTGCCGGTCAAACAAGTCATTCCTGTTTGGCCGACCTATGTCGGCCGGCGCAAGCAATAATTTTATGCCTGAACGGCGAAGTTACCCCGCGAGACCGCGGTCGCTCGAATCACTCACTCACCGAACGCCGGTGCCGGATGTTTTGCAGATGTCTCCCGACGAAGCAATCGTTTCACTTTTTCAAGTTGCCGAGAAAAAGCCGGCCATGGAATTTCAGGAATTCGGTGATCTTTTGAAGCTGTACGAACTGACCTTAGCCGATCAGCGCGAAGCGGGAGCTCGGATGGAGCTCGG
>CAYHTX010000103.1:0-4850 GCA_964359615.1 uncultured Gammaproteobacteria bacterium
TCAGCCATTGGGGGGACGAAGTGGAGGGTGGAAGTATATCGTGCCGCGCCAAGCCTCATGGGCCCCGCCGTGCCCCGCGCCTGCCAGGAGCCCGGCGTCCCTACGGTCGCGGCGCGCGTCCGGTGTCGACCGGCGGACAGTCGGCTGCCGCCGGGCGCGCCGTTCGCCCGATCAAACCCCCTCGAAGGCCTGTTCGACGTCCGCCAGGAGGTCCTGCACGTCTTCCACCCCGACCGAAAAGCGCACCAGGCCGTCACCGATGCCGATGGTGGCGCGCCGTTCAGCCGGTACCGACGCATGGGTCATCGTCGCCGGATGGCAGGCCAGGCTCTCCACCCCGCCGAGTGACTCGGCGAGCGTGAAGACACGAAGCCTCGAGACCACCCGATCGGCGTTGGTTCGGGTCTGGACGTCCACCGAGATCATGCCGCCGAATCCGGACATCTGCCGCCGGGCCAGCTCGTGCTGCGGATGGGAGGGGAGCCCCGGATAGAACACCCGCGCCTCGCCCACGCGATTCGCCAGCCAGGCGGCCAGCTGCCGGCCGTTCGCGTCGTGCGCGGCCATGCGCAGGTGCAGGGTCTTGGTCCCGCGCAGCGTCAGCCAGGCATCCATCGGCCCGGGCACCGCGCCAGCCGCGTTGAGGATGAACTGCAGCCGCTCGGCGAGCGCATCGTCACGGACCACCGCGATGCCGCCGATCATGTCACTGTGTCCGTTCAGGTACTTGGTGCTGGAGTGATAGACAATGTGCGCGCCATGCTCGAACGGGCGCTGGAAGACCGGGGTCGCGAACGTGTTATCGACGATGAGCAGGGCGCCCGCCCGGCGCGCGATCTCGCCTGCCGATGACAGGTCCGTGAGACGCATCAGCGGATTCGTTGGGGTCTCCACGATGATGGCCCGGGTGGCCGGCGTCACCGCGTCGGCCAGTTGCTGCGGGTCACGGGTGTCCACGTAGCTGAACGTGAATCCGAAGTTGGTCAGGATGCGGTCGAATAGTCGGGGCGTTCCGCCGTACATGTTCTCCGCGCAGACAAAATGGTCGCCCGACCGGAAGAGCTTCATGATCGAGTCGAGGCACCCCGTGCCGCTGCTGAAGGCGAACCCATGAGTGCCCCCCTCCAGGGAGGCCACGTTGCGCTCCAGCGCCTCGCGCGTGGGGTTCTTCCCTCTTGCGTACTCGTAGCCCTTGTTGCGTCCGATCCCCTCCTGGGCGTACGTGGAAGTCTGGTACAGCGGGGTCATGATGGCCCCCGTCGTCGGATCCGGGCGCTGGCCCGCGTGAACGGCGCGGGTACCAAAGGAGAACGGGGCGTCGTCGTCGAAGACTCGGGACATGGCTGGCGGGTGAGGGGGCAGGGAGCAAGATAAGCCCCTCTCGCCAAGTGCCGATACTTTGGCGGCGTGGGGTTGGAGGTGACGGTTGAGGAGCTGCGCTGGTGCCGCGGAACGCAGTTTGATCCTGAAGCCGTGGACGCGTTCATCGCGAGACGGAAACTGTTACGCCGCAGCCAGTCCCGGCGTCGCATAAGACGCACAAGTGCAGGGTACTTCACGACATACGTCCGGTCGGGCGCTCACGAGCCGTGGTCTTGCCGCGTCGGCTGGCGCCCGCGCGTGGCTGGCGCCATCCGGCACCGACGGTGCGAACCGGACAGATTCAGGAGTTGACCGTTCTCACCAGAATTGGAAACAGAAACAACCGATGAACTTCCAGGGCCTGATGGTTAGTGTGTCCGGCGTACGTGGGCGAGTGGGTGAAGCGCTGACCCCGGAAGTGGTCGCGAAATACGCGGCCGGGTTTGGCGCCTGGTCGCTGGCGCGTTCGGTGTCAAAAGACATCGTCATCGGTCGCGACTCGCGTGTTTCAGGGCCGATGTTCCACCGGGCGGTGGTCGCCGCGCTGCAGTCGGTCGGCGCGCGGATTATCGATTTGGACATGGCTCCGACCCCGACGGTGCAGATGGCCGTCGAGGAGCGGCATGCGGCCGGCGGGCTGGCGATTACCGCGAGCCACAACCCCATCGAGTGGAACGCGCTCAAGTTCATCGGGTCGGCTGGGCTTTTTCTGGACGCCACGGAATCGACGGCCATGCGCGCCTACGTGGAGCGCGGCTTCCACCGCGCGCCGTGGAACGAGCTGGGAGTGGTCGAACGCGACGAGAAGGCGATCCGGCGCCACATTGATCGCATCCTCGGCCTGTCGGTCCTCGACGTCCCCGCCATTCGCGGGCGCCGATTCCGCGTGGCGCTGGACCCATGCCACGGCGCCGGGGCTACCATCTTCCCGGCGCTGCTGGAGGCGCTGGGCTGCCAGGCGGACAGTATCAACCTGGCTCCGGACGGCCTCTTCCACCGGCCGCCCGAGCCGGTCGCGGAGAACCTGGGCGAACTCGGTGATCTGGTGCGGCGGTCGGGAGCCGCCATCGGCCTGGCGACCGATCCGGACGTCGACCGGTTGGCGTTGGTTGATGACACCGGCAGGGCGATCGGGGAGGATTACACCCTGGCACTGGCCTGCCGTGTTGTTCTGCGTCGGCACCGTGGGCCGGTCGTGGCCAACCTCTCGACCAGTCGCATCGTCGATGACCTGGCGGCCGAGTTCGGCTGCGCGGTGATCCGCGCGCCCGTGGGTGAGGTCAACGTGGCGGTCCGCATGCGCGACGAAGGGGCCGTCGTGGGCGGGGAGGGGAATGGCGGCGTGATCCTGCCGGAACTGCACCTGGGACGCGACGCCCCGCTGGCGGCGGCGCTGATGCTCCAGCTGCTCACCGACGATGCCGTTCCGCTCTCCCGGATTGTGGCACGATACCCGCAATACCGTATCGTCAAGGAGAAGCTGGATCGCCCGGGTGGTTCGCTCGACGAGGTCTATCAGTCGCTGCGGGCCGGCTTCCCGGACGCGACATTTGATACGCAGGATGGGCTGCGGCTGTCGTGGTCGGATCGGTGGGTGCACGTCCGCCCGTCGGGGACGGAGCCCATCGTCCGTGTCATCGCCGAGGCACCGACCGAGTTGCAGGCAAGAGAATTGATTGCCCGCTGCCGTGCGCCGCTGGACGCACTGGCAGCCTAGACTTCCTTCTATCGTCATCGCCTCATGTGTGGAATTGTCGGATATGTCGGGCCGCGACTCGCGACGCCGCTGCTGGTTGAAGGCCTGAAGCGGCTGGAGTACCGCGGCTACGATTCCGCGGGCGTCGCGATCATGAATGGCATCGGCGTGGAGACCGTGAAGGAGGCGGGGAAGATCTCCCGCCTCGAGGCGCTCCTCGCCGCCAAGCCGGTGACCGGCACGACCGGCATTGCGCATACGCGGTGGGCGACCCACGGGCCGCCCACCCAGGTGAACGCGCACCCCCACGTGAGCGACGACGGCACGATCGCGGTCGTGCATAACGGCATCATCGAGAACGCGACGGTGCTCCGGAAGATGCTGGAGGGGCTCGGCTATACGTTCGTCTCCGACACGGACACCGAAGTGCTGGCGCACCTGATCGAGGAGGCGTTCGACGGGAACCTCGAGGACGCGGTGATCGAGGCCCTGCGCAAGGTGGAGGGGACGTACGGGATCGCGGTCGTCTCGAGCGTGGACGCGCACAAGATCGTCGCCGCGCGCAAGGGCAGTCCGCTGCTGGTCGGCCTGGGGGACGACGAGTACTTCATCGCCAGCGACGTCTCGGCCATCCTGGCGCACACCCGGAAGGTGGTCTACCTGGACGACGGCGAGATGGCGGTCCTGGACCGCAACGGGTACCGCATCGTCGACCTGAACGCGACGGAGATCCAGAAGAAGGTCTCCCGCATCGACTGGGACCTGGGGCAGATCGAGCGCGGCGGGTTCGCGCACTTCATGCTCAAGGAGATCTTCGAGCAGCCGCAGACGATCGAGAACACCATGCGCGGGCGCCTGCTGTCGGACGAGGGGACCTCGAAGCTGGGCGGCCTGAACCTGACGGACGACGAACTGTTGTCGTTCGACAACATCGTGATCACGGCCTGCGGAACGAGCTGGCACTCGGCGCTCATTGGGGAGCACATGATCGAGGAACTGACGCGGGTGCCGGTGGAAGTGGAGTACGCCTCGGAATTCCGCTACCGCAACCCGATCGTGAACGAGCGCACGCTCTGCATCGTGATCTCGCAGTCCGGCGAGACGGCGGATACCCTGGCGGCGATGCGCGAGGCCAAGCGGCGGGGCGCCCGCACGCTGGGCATCGTGAACGTGGTGGGGTCGACGATCGCTCGCGAGGCCGACGGCGGCATCTACATCCACGCCGGCCCCGAGATTGGCGTCGCGTCCACGAAGGCGTTCACCAGCCAGGTGATTGCCCTGCTGCTCTTCACCCTGAAGCTCGGGCGGCTGCGCGACCTGTCCATCCTGCGGGGGCGCGAGATCATCGAGGCGATGCACCGGCTGCCGGGCCAGATCCAGCAGATCCTGGACCGCGCCGAGGAGATCGAGCAGCTGGCCGAAGAGTTCAAGCGGGCGTCCAATTTCCTGTACCTCGGCCGCGGCTACAACTTCCCGGTGGCCCTGGAAGGGGCCCTGAAGCTGAAGGAGATCAGCTACATCCACGCCGAGGGGTATCCCGCCGCCGAGATGAAGCACGGCCCCATCGCGCTGATCGACGAGATGATGCCGGTGGTGTTCATCGCGCCGCACGACTCGGTGTTCGACAAGCTGGCGTCGAACATCCAGGAGGTGAAGGCGCGGAAGGGCCGGGTGATCGCCATCACCAGCCGTCCGGAGGAAGGGCTTGAAGGGAAGATCGACTACGAGTTCCGGATTCCGGAGACGGCTGACCTGCTGATGCCGATCCTGGCGTCGGTCCCGCTGCAGCTGC
>CAYHTX010000104.1:0-4830 GCA_964359615.1 uncultured Gammaproteobacteria bacterium
ATGATCGGGGTGGCGATCGGCCTGGGAGGGGCAAGCGCGCTCAGCGATGCGTTCAAATGGAGCGTGGCGATCGATTCAACGACCGTGGCACTCGCGGTGCTTTACTCTGGCGCCATCGGCGTCCTGTTCGGCGTCTGGCCCGCCCGCCGCGCGGCCAGACTCGACCCGGTGGACGCGCTGAGGTACGAGTAGGACGAGGGCAATCCGGGTCAGCCTTCCGTCGTTCGGGCCCGGTCGCTCAGTATCAACCCTTCCAGGAAGAACGCGGCCAGCTCGGCGCGCCCGCCCAGCCCCGACTTCTCGTAGACCGACACCGCGTGCTGGCGCACCGTGCGTTCGCCGCGGCCGGTTTGCGCGGCGATCTGCTTGTGGCCGTGTCCTTTCAATAGAAGGAGCGCGATCTCGCGCTCGACCGGGGTCAGCGCCCACGCCGCGAACTGGCGTTCCACGGCCGCGCCAAAGCCGGCCAAGGCAGTCTCCGCGCTCCGCTTCCAGGCATCGCGTTCCGCCTGACGATCCGCGACGGCCCGGGTCGCGCGCGCCAACTGCCTGGTGGCCATCCACCAGGCGCGCCACAGGACTATCGAGAAGGTGAGGCTGATCGCCATCAGCGATACCTCGACCAGCACATGGGCCGACAGCCAGCGCTCGGGCCGGTCGAGCACCAGGTCCACCGCGCCGCCGATCGCCACCAGCAGGAGAATCCCCGACACCAGCAGCGGGAACGGCGGATGTCCGGCGTCATCCGGGTCGACATGTGTCATATCTGGCAACCTTGGGCCCTCCGGCATCTGACGGATGCGGCAAACATACGAGGTCGTCGCGTCGAATGCCGGATACCCGCACCGATCCACGATGTCGATGTTGCGGCCAACCCAAACAGGACCATCATCTCATGTTGTCGCTCATACCGGATCCCCTGCACCCGGCGGTGGTGCATCTGCCCATCGCGCTCACCTTGCTGATTCCCTTGTTCGCCATCGGTGCCCTCTGGTTCATCCGGCGCGGCACGCGGCCGCGATTGGCGTGGGGCATGACGGTTGCCTTGATGGCCACCCTCGTCGGCAGCGGGTGGGTGTCGCTGCAAACCGGGGAACAGCAGGAAGAGCGGGTAGAGGATGTCGTTCCCGAGCAGTCCCTTGGTGTCCACGAGGAGGCCGCCGACCTCTTCCTGGCGGTCTCCGCCGGAGTGCTGGTGGTGGCGCTGGCCGGACTGGCTCCCGGCAAGATCGGTCAGGCCGGGCGCTGGCTGGCCACCGCCGGCACGGCCGCGGTACTGGGGGCCGGCTGGAATGTGGGCCACACGGGTGGGATGCTGGTGTATCGCGATGGCGCCGCGAGTGCCTACACCAGCGTCGGCAGCGCCGTCCCCGCGGGGGGTGGTGAAGGTCGCGAAGGAAGTGCCGAGGAGAAGGAGCACCGGCGCGGGGAGGACGGCCAGCGCTGAAGGCACTGGCGGGGTGCTGGCCGGCGGGTCTGGCGAGCGGGAGGTAACGGCAACACGGCTGCGGGCTGATTGCTACTTGCTGGAGCTGCTGGCTGGAACGGGTGCTGGGTAGCACAAGCGCCAGCAAGCAGCAAGCAGCTCCAGCACGCAGCAATCAGCACTCAGCTTGACGTCGCCGTGTTTGACGACGGACCGGCCTCGATGCAGGATACCGGCGACCGCTCCGCTCCACTCCCGGCGAGGTGCCCATGCGATTCCCGGCCACGACTTCCCTGGCAGCCAGCACGCTGCTGCTCCTCACCAGCGGAACGCGCTCCGCTCCCCAGCAGGGAAACCCATCACGCCTTCGCTTCGCCATCACCTTTGGCGCGGATCGGAGTTCGACTCCAATAGACGGCCGACTGCTGCTGATGATCTCGACCGACACCAGCTCCGAGCCGCGCTTCCAGGTGAGCGGCACCGTCGCTACCGCGCAGGTCTTCGGGGTGGACGTGGAAGGGTGGAAGCCCGGTGAGACTCGTTATGTGGATGCCGCCGCGTTCGGGTATCCGCTCCGCTCCTTGAACGACCTGCGTGCCGGCTCGTACCGGGTGCAGGCGCTCATCAACCGGTACGAGACGTTCACCCGGAGCGATGGCCACACCGTGAAGCTCCCGCCGGACAAGTGGGAAGGACAGCAATGGGCGAGGAAGCCCGGCAACCTGTACTCACGCCCGGTCGCGATGACGGTCGACCCGTCGAAGGCGGGCACGCCTCGCCTCGTGCTCGACCAGGAGATCCCGCCCGTCGCCGACTTCGCGACGCGGGAGACGAAGTACGTGAAGTATGTCCGTGTCCGGAGCACGCTCCTGTCGAAGTTCTGGGGGCGCGACATGTTCCTTGGCGCCTGGGTCCTGCTGCCGTGGGGCTACGACGACCACCCCGAGGCGCGATATCCGCTTGTGATCAACCACGGGCACTTCCCGTCCGGAGTCGGCAACTGGCGTGAGACCGCTCCCGATCCCAGCCTCGTCCCCGACTACAGCGATCGCTTCTCGCTGGCCGGCTACAACCGGATCCAGCAGCAACTGGGCTGGCAGTTCTACCAGGACTGGACCGGAAAGGGGTTCCCGCGGATGCTGCTGATCGAGATCCAGCACGCCACGCCGTTCTACGACGATTCGTACGCGGTGAACTCGGCCAACAACGGCCCCTACGGCGACGCGATCATGCGCGAGCTGGTGCCCGAGATCGAGCGGCGCTTCCGTGGGCTCGGCGCTGGGTGGGCGCGCTTCACCTACGGGGGATCGACCGGCGGGTGGGAGGCGATGGCGGTGCAGATGTTCTACCCGGACGACTTCAACGGCGCCTGGATTTCCTGTCCCGATCCCATCGATTTCCGCGCGTATACGGTGGTGAACCTCTACGAGGACGCGAACGCGTATTACCGCGAGGGCCCGTTCCTGCGCGTGCCGCGTCCCGGCCTGCGGAACTTCCTCGGCCACATCCAGGCCACCGCTGAGCAACTGAACCACCGCGAACTTGCGTTAGGCACCAGGACGCGGTCCGGCGACCAGTGGGATGTCTGGGAATCGGTCTACTCCCCGGTCGGCGCGGACGGCTACCCGAAGCCCATCTGGGACAAGCTCACCGGGAAGATCGACCGGGAGGTGGCCGCGTACTGGCGCGAACACTTCGACCTCTCGTACATCCTGCGCCGCGACTGGCAGACACTGGGGCCCAAGGTGCGCGGCAAGTTGCGCATCTACGTGGGCGACATGGACAACTATTACCTCAACAACGCCGTGTACCTGGTCGAGGACTTCCTGAAGAAGGCGGACCCGCCGGCGGATGCGGTGGTGGACTACGGCGACCGGGACGAGCACTGCTGGAACGGCGACCACACGAGGACCAACGCGTATTCTCGGCTGCGCTATGCCCAGATGACGTTTCCGTGGTTTGTGGAGCGGATGCTCACGTCGGCGCCGGCGGGGGCGGATCTCAGAAGCTGGAGGTACTAATGTGGGGCAGATTGCAGATTGCAGATTGCCAATTGCAGATTGGGCCTATTTGGGGAGCGACATCTTCCAGAAAGCGATGCCGCTGGCTTGTTGGCCCACATCCACGGTACCGACCCTCGCCAGGGCGCGCAGGTCGTACACGTCCACCTTGCCCGGCGCGGCCCCGACGCCCTCGCTGCTCACGAACGCATAACGAGAGTCTGGTGTCACCACGACGCCGTGGGCCACGGTGGTCGAGTTCCTGAATTGCGCCAGGCTCTTTCCGGTCTTCAGGTCGAAGACCTCCAGCATCGCCCCCTGCTTGAGCGTGGCCAGGAGCAACGAGCCGTCCGGCGTGACCGCCAGGTTGTAGGGGCCGCGACCGGTCTTGAAACGCCGGCTCACCGACCACGTAGCGCGATCGATCTCGACGATCTCGTCCGCCTTGTTGCAGGCGACAAACACCGATCGCCCGTCCGCCGATGGCTGCGCCCACGTCGGCGAGCAGGAGTTGGGCGCCATCTCGTGCCGCATGTCCATCGCCGCGTACCCGACTTCCGCTGGATCCGACGTCTTCCCCTCCGAGACACGCCGCGCCCCCTCGATCCACATGGCGAGCATATGGTCGCCCTCGGCCGGAATCGGGCCCTCCTTCCCCTTCGCCAGCGAGAAGCGCCGCGACACCTTCAAGGTCCGGGTGTCGATCTCCACCAGCTGGTCATCCATCATGCAGCCGTGGTAGTGGAAGAACCCTGATGGATCGAGCCGGCTCCCATGCGGCATGGTGCAGGTCACGATGCGCGCGACCTCGGTAAGCGACGGCGTGTGTACCACCGACACCGAAGACGGCACCATGTCACCGTGCAGGTTGAAGTTCCCGGAGAACGAGAACAGCCCGTCCGGCGTCACGTCGATCGACGCCGGAAAGTTGCCGAGCAGGAGGCCCGGACCCACCAGCGTGTCGGGGCCAAGCTCGTACTTCCAGTACTTCCCGTCGGGGAAGCCGTGCCCGGTGGTCATGTGCAGGTACTTGCCATCGCGCGAGATCTGCAGGCCATGCGGTCCCTCCATCTCCGCCGGGAGCTCGCCCACCTGGATGGTTCGCTCAACCACGAATCCCGCGGGACCGAAGCGGATGCGATGGATCAGGTCGGCGGACTCGGCACCCACGTAGAGCCAGTAGTCCGCGTTCGGCGGCGCAGGCGACGGTGAGGCCTGTTGGGCCCTCGCCGGGATGGCGGCGGCGAGGAGTGCCGCAAGCACGGCGATCGTACCGGCCGAGACGCCCGGCGCCTGCTTGCGTGGCTTCTGGTTGGCTGGCATCGTTGTACGTTCCGCTTCCAAACGTGACAGGCCCCGGCCGATGTCGCGTTCCTGGTTTCCGGACGCCCACTGCTACGGAGT
>CAYHTX010000105.1:0-4827 GCA_964359615.1 uncultured Gammaproteobacteria bacterium
ACCTGCCAATAAAATATTCCAAAACTTTTGACGTGGCTATTTCCCGCGCTGTTATTTCTTGGTTGCCGGGATATGAAGAATTTATAAAAGCATTGTTGAAGGTGACGAAAAAATATATTTTTATTAGCTCTTTATTTTACGATGGCGATATTGATTTTATTACAAAAGTACACATGTATAAAGGGGAATCTGGACATAACAAGTTTCCAGCCGAAGAATATCGCAATGTTTACAGTTTGCCCCGTTTTAAAAGATACGTAAAAGGTTTGGGAGCCAAGAGGATACAAGCTTACGATTTTGATATTGGCATAGATTTGCCGAGAGGACCGATAGACCAAATGAGCACCTATACTGTTAAATTAAGTAATGGTAAACGACTCCAAATCAGCGGAGCGGTATTAATGTGCTGGAAGTGGATTAGAATAGATTTGTAATTTTAGTATTTGAGTTTTTCTGATTTTTTAATAGTTTTATGAACAATATTCGTATTATCCCCACACTCCATATCAAAGGACAGAATGTGGTAAAGCCAATTCAGACCGAGGCTTTGCGAGTAGTTGGCAATCCAAAAGAATTGGCGGATAAATATTATAAAGACGGCGCAGATGAAATAATTTATTTAGATATTGTCGCTAGTTTATATCAGCGCAGTTTTGATTTTGACCTTCTCAAAACAGTTTCGCGTGATATTTTCGTGCCTTTTACGGTGGGTGGTGGAATTAGGACAATACGGGATATTAAAAATGCGTTGCGGGTTGGGGCTGATAAAGTGGCGATTAATACCTATGCCATAAAAGATCCTGATTTTTTGGCTGAAGCTGCTAGTATTTTTGGGTCACAGTGCATAGTGCTTTTTATAGAAGCGAAAAAAATTGGAGAAAATAAATGGGAGGCCTATACCGACGGTGGCAGAGAAAAAACCGGAGTAGATGTGGTGGAATGGGCCAAAAAAGCCGTTGGGTTGGGTGTGGGAGAAATATTGATTACTTCTATTGACCGAGATGGTACTAAAAAAGGTTTTGAAGCGGAGCTGGTTACGGCAATTTCTTCTTGGGCGCCGATTCCTGTAATCGCGCATGGCGGCGCCGGTACTCTGGAGACAGTAAAGGATGTTATTACGCGTGATCACGCGGACGCAGTCGCTGTTTCCTCGTCTTTTCATTATGGAGATTTTTCTATCAGCCATCTTAAACAATACCTCCACGATAATGTTATTAATGTCAGATTGTTATGAACACTAATCCAAAAATTGTTATTGTAGATTACGGTTTGAGTAATTTATATAGTATTTCCAAAGCTCTGCAGCGTTTTTCAGACAATGTTGTGATTACAGACGAGTTGTCTGTCTTGGAGACGGCAGACGCGGTAGTGTTGCCTGGTGTGGGAGCTTTTGCCGAGGGTATGAAGGGTCTCGCAGCTCGTGGTTTAGTGAAGGGGATTCAAGAATTTGTAAAATCAGGCAAGCCCCTTTTGGGCATTTGTCTTGGCGCGCAACTATTATTAAGCCAAGGTTGTGAATTTGGAGTTTTTAATGGGATGGATATTATTGAGGGCGACGTGATCAAATTTCCAGAGATAAAAAATTCTAAAATTCCTCATGTGGGATGGAATAAAATTTATGCCGCGTCTGCGGAATGGAGTCAAACTATCCTTGACGGAATCAGTCAAAATGTTAATATGTATTTTGTCCATTCCTATATATTGAAGCCAAAAAATAAAGAAAATATTTTTGCTTTAACACAGTATGGAGATTTTGAATTTTGCTCAATTTTTAGGAAAGACAATATCTATGGTTGCCAATTTCACCCGGAAAAGAGTGGCGAGATGGGTCTGCAAATATTAAAAAATTTCATATCAATTGTTAAAAATTTTAAATAATATTTAACCCATGTCTATGCCTTCATATGGACTTCCGGAAAAAATTAAATTTTGTAAACGATGTCTAGCTTCCAATGCTCAGCCAGTTTCTTGTAACGAATTTAAACACACCAAAGACATGCCTCATGACTATATCAAGTTTGATGATGAGGGTATTTGTGCCGCCTGTCGTTTTTTTGAGTCCCGTAAGAACGGTGTAATCAATTGGGACGATCGAGAAAAAGAGCTACTCGAGTTACTAGATAAATACCGATCCACCGATGGCTCCTATGATTGTTTAATTCCAGGCAGTGGCGGCAAGGATAGCGCCTACGCTTCACATGTTTTGAAATATAAATATGGCATGCATCCTTTGACAGTAACTTGGACGCCGCATCTTTACACTGATATCGGCTGGAAAAATTTTCATAATTGGATTCACACCGGCGGTTTTGATAATTATCTATTTTCACCAAACGGGAAAATCCATCGCCTCCTGACTCGGAACGCCTTTTTAAATTTACTTCATCCATTTCAGCCTTTTATTCTTGGACAAAAAACTTTTGGTCCCAAGATGGCCGCTCGTTTTAGTATCAAATTGATATTCTATGGTGAGAATCAAGGAGAATATGGAGATAATGTTTCCATTAATCAAAAAAAGTTTATTATAGGTAATGCAAAGAATGGTATCGCGGATGAAGGATATAGATTAGATTATGCCAAACCGGAGGATCCGCCAGAGAGCGTCTTTTTGGGCGGCAAATCTTTGGCCGAGTATTTTAAAGAAGGTTTAACTTATGGAGATCTCTCTCCTTTTCTGCCTATAGATCCTAAAATTGCCACGGAGAAGAATATAGAATTTCATTATTTGGGCTATTATCTTAAGTGGGTGCCGCAGGATTGTTTTTATTATGCTGTTAAGCACACTGGTTTTGAGGCGAATCCGATGCGCACTGAAGGTACTTACTCTAAGTATAACAGTATAGACGACAAGACAGATGGATTTTTTTACTTCACCACTTATATCAAATTTGGCTTTGGCCGGGCTAGGTATGATGCCTCACAGGAGATTCGCAACGGACATATCACCAAAGAAGAAGGAGAAGCTCTGATTAAGCGGTTTGATGGTGAATTCCCTCAGAGATATTTCCGCGAATTTTTGGAATATATAGATATAACGGAAAAAGAATTTTGGGAAACCATTGATTCTTTTCGCGATCCGTCTATTTGGGAGAAAAAAGATGGCAAGTGGGATTTGAAGTATAAAAATTAGGTCATTTTGTGAGAGGGGGAGAGCGGTGATCTCATACCACTATAGTTTGACTTTTGTCCTAAAATATGTTAAAATAGTTTAAGTGATAGACTATTACATACTATGATTATAAATAGCAATTCATTCGATGAAAATATTTTAAAGAGATATCCGCAATTACACTCATGTAAAATGAGTGTTCTTGAAGCTTTGGATTTACTAGTAGATTGTTTTAAAAAAGATGGAAAATTGATGGTGATGGGCAACGGTGGTTCGTCAGCGGACGCCGAACATCTGTGTGCTGAATTAGTCAAAGGCAATCTATTACAGAGATATTTGCACAATGAAGAAAAAAAACTTTTTTCTGAGGGGTCTCAAATTTCGGCTTCTATGTTGCAAAGTGGCTTGTCGGCCATGTCGCTCGGGGTCGCTCATTCATTCTTGACTGCTTTTATAAACGACGTGCACCCTGAATACATCTATGCCCAGCAAATTTGGGTGCATGGTAGACCAAATGATGTCGTGTTTGCTTTTTCCACATCCGGCATGTCCAAGAATATTGTTTTGGGTTTGAAGATTGCCAAAGCCAAGGGACTGAAAACCGTACTACTCACTGGATCGGCACCTAATAATTCCTCTGCCTTGGCTGATGTTAGCATCCATGTGCCAGAAGAAGATACCCACAAAGTGCAGGAACTGCATCTTCCTATTTACCATCACTTGTGTATTGAGCTCGAGAGAATATTTTTTGATCCAGAGAAGGGAATTTATTATAACAAATTTAATTCTGCAAATTAATTTTTTTTATATTAAAAAATATGTCAGTAAAAATTATTGCCGAGATAGGTATCAACCACAATGGCGACGTGAAGATCGCCAAGCAATTGATTGATGGCGCAAAATTGGCAGGCTGCGACGCGGTTAAATTTCAAAAGCGTACTATTGATATAGTTTACTCCAAAGAGGAGTTGGACAAAGAAAGGCAATCTCCTTGGGGTACTACCAATCGCGAACAAAAGGAGGGGCTGGAGTTTTCTCTTGAGGAATATAAAGAAATTGATCGTTATTGCCGAGAAAAGGAAATTGCTTGGTTTTTTTCCGCTTGGGACGTACCAAGCCAACAGCAGATGCGTGTTTTTAATTGTCCTTATAACAAAGTTGGTTCTCCTCTGCTTGGTCATGTGGATTTATTAAAAGAGATAGCGTCTGAAGGCAAACTTACTTTTATTGCCATAGGCATGTCAACCTTCGCGGAAATTGATAAAGCGATTCAGATTTTTAGAGACGCCAATTGTCCATTTGAGTTGATGCATTGCGTCAGCTCTTACCCCACGAAGAATGAAGACGCCAACTTGAAGATGATTCAAGTATTAAGAGATAAATATCGTTGCGATGTCGGCTATAGCGGTCATGAAATGGGCCGGGTAGTTTCTTTTATTGCCTGCGTACTCGGCGCCACCTCTTTGGAGAGGCATATCACTCTCAACCATGCTATGTATGGTTCCGATCAAAAAGTTTCTATCCTCGTTTATGATTTGTGTAAATTGGTTCACGATATTCGATCTATAGATGTTATCGTCGGTGAAGGAAAAAAAGAAATTAGCGAGTCAGAGCAATCAACTAGAAACAAGCTTCGTTATTACGATAAGGCATAGTAAGGTATATTATAGGTATATGGCTTATGTATTTTGGAAATATAAAAAATTTATTAAAATTAT
>CAYHTX010000106.1:0-4745 GCA_964359615.1 uncultured Gammaproteobacteria bacterium
TATCATCAGATTGGCCCGCGAGATGGCGAAAGGGATTGATTTCGTGAAGCATCATGCACTCAAGGAAAAAGTGAAGGAATGGGAATCAGTCGTCCACCTAGAGTGACTCTAGGCGTGCGTGATCAGTTCTTGAATATTTTTCACGGAAATAATGGTGAGATGTGCCTCAAGAGTTTTTTTGCTGGGCGCGGTAATCACGCGTTTCATGCCGAGCTGCTCACATTCGCGGAGTCTCCGCTCGAGCGCCGAGACCGAGCGGATTTCGCCGCCGAGGCCCACTTCGCCAAAGGCGACGAGATCTCCCCCCAGCGCTTTTTCTTTGTAGGCGCTCGCGATCGCGAGCGCGACGGCGAGGTCAGCTGCCGGCTCACTGGCTTCGAGACCGCCGACCACGTTAACATGAATGTCATATTGGGCAAGGTTGAGTCCGGCTCGGCGCTGAAGTACGGCCGCGAGGACATGCAGGCGGTTGATATCAAAGCCGCTGGCTTTTCGCGCTGGGTAGCCAAAGACGGTTTTATTCACAAGGGCCTGGACTTCGACGAGGAGGGGCCGGGTGCCCTCCATGAGGCAGGTCACCACACTCCCGGGCATGGCGTCGCCACGCTCGGCGAGGAGGGTCGAGGAAGGATTTGGCACTTCAACGAGTCCGCCTTCAGTCATGTCAAAGATGCCGATCTCGTCAGTGGAACCGAAGCGATTTTTGACGGCGCGCACGAGCCGGAGTTCGCGGTGCGGATCGCCTTCAAAGTAGAGCACCGTATCAACGAGGTGCTCGAGCGTTTTTGGTCCGGCGACCGAGCCTTCTTTCGTCACATGGCCGATAAGAAGAATCGTCGTGCCCGTGGATTTTGCCAGTTCAAGGAGCGCCACAGTGCAGGCCCGGATTTGATTGACGTTGCCGGGTTCGCCGCCCACGTCAGTCGCGGAGATTGTTTGGATCGAATCAATAATCGCGAGCATCGGCTGTTCTTTTTTAACCGTCGCCACGATGTGTTCAAGGGCCGTGGTCGTCGCGAGACGGAGCCCATCGGGAGGATTCTCAGGCAAAATGCGTTTGCCGCGCAGGCGGATCTGCTCCACGGATTCTTCGGCGGAAATATATAGAGTCTTTGGTACGTGAATGCCGAGCTGAAGGGCGAGCGTGGATTTGCCGATGCCAGGTTCGCCGCCGAGGAGGATAAGGCTCCCGGGCACGAGGCCGCCACCCAGCACGCGATCAAGTTCATGCATCCCTGTCAGAATCCGTTCGATCGGTTTTTCGGCAGCGCCCACCATGGGATAGGTCTGGGCTGCCGGCTGACCCGGGCCGGCTGTCGCCGTGATCGTTGTCCGGGCGTTCTCTTCAATCGTGCCCCAGGTGCCGCACTGCAAACAACGCCCGATCCATTTCGAGTATTGGGCATCGCAGTTGGTGCAGACAAATAGGGGAGCTTTCGCAGTCATGGAGATATAGCATGATCATTTATTGACGTAATAGAGCTGATCTCCCCACTGGGATTTGATTTCGCTTTTGGTGGCGCAAAAACTGGTGTTTTTTCCAGGAAGAGGGATTTCAAAGTGCCAGCCCTCGCGCTGAGTCTGACGCGGGCCAAGATTTTTAAGTCCGACACAGAAGCCGTTGTCAAGCATGACCTGGATCAGCTCCTGCGCTTCACGGGGGATACAGTGGCCTTTTCCCCAGCCATCGCTTGGCGAGAGTTGCACCTCATCGCTCTTTTTTATGTTTTCATCGAAGCTGTCCGAACAGCGGATACCGCGCGGGATCGCCTTCCCTGATTCCTGAACCTGAAGATCAAGTGCGTTGGCGCCGGTGTGGCTCACGTCAGGCGCCAGGAGAACGCCATTTTCCCGGCGGATGGTTTTTCCAGCACTGCAGGGGGTCGGGCACATCGCGTTGATTTCTGCGACAGTCATCGTCGGCTTCGGCAGTGACGTCTCAGCCGGGCAGCCACACTTATTTCTCATGATCGCATACTGGTTTTTTGCCTTTCGATAGGCATCGTTCACCATCACTTTTCGTGTCGGGTACTTTTCAACAAATTGTTTCACTGCAACTTCAAATTGCCGGGCGACGGCTGTGCGCGCAAACGGGTACGAGACACGTTTCGTGTAGATGATACTCGGCGACGTCGGCAGGCGCGTGAGGCCGGGGATGTCTTCGCCGACGAAGAGCGTCGCATCCGTCACGTCGTCATTCGTGAGGCCGAGGTCAGGCTCGAAGACCACATCGCGGGTGCTGACGAAGTCCACTTTGAGACTCCGGAAATTTACGAGCTCGGGGTTGATGGCGAAGAGGAGGGTATAGGAGCCGAGCGCGATCACGAGTCCGATGACGCCGTTCCCGATCCGTTTTTTCGCACTCGAAATCATGTCGGTGTTGCCGCCGGAAATGGTCCACTGAAAGCCGGCCACGACGATCATGACTGTCGCGAGCACGCTCGCCACGACGATCGCGTATTTGTATACCCCTTTTATGTACTCGCCAATGTACGGGACAGCGATGACCTTTTCGCCGGTGGCACCGTCCTCGAGCAGAGATTCGGTCTTGAGTTTTTCAGGATCGGTAAATTCGACCCCGGGAATGTTGATGCGGAGATCGGGCTTTTCGATTTCGATGATTTGATTGACAGCGCTCGACGCAACCGGCAGAAAGAGCGGGGCGGCGGCAACGAGACAGAGCGCGAGACGGGCGAGTGGCTTCATATGTGTTTACTCAAGACTAAGGAGTTGTTTCCATTCAGTCACGGTCGTTGGCGTCGGTACTTGGGCATTGGCGACAAAGTAGGTGGGAACGGATTGGATATGGTAGAGTCGGGCGATGTCTTTTGTCGTTTCGAGGTAGTTCTCAAGCGCCGGGTCTTCGAGACATTCACTTAATTTTTCCCGGTCAAGCGTAATTTCAGCCGCGAGGCGTTCGACAGAGGCGGGCGACAGATCAATGCTCCGCTCAAACGCGAGCGATTCGAAAGCGGCGAATTTTTCCTGGCGATTGGCGCAGATAGCGTAGCGGAGTGCCCACTCTGACGAATAGGGAATGAGGGTGACGGGCAGTCCTTTCCAGATCACCTTAAACTGTTTCGGATATTCACTCAGGAGCCCTCGGATGATCGTCATGTGCTCGCGGCAGGCTTCACAGCCAAAATCCGCAAACGCGATGAGAGTAAGCGGCGCTTTTTTGTCCCCCATGACCGGGTCATCGGGGAGGATGGGGATGAGGGTTTCGACTGCCTCTTTTTCGGTCGCGGCCGGTGTTTTCGGGTAGAGTGGCTCGTATTGGATGATCGCGATAAAAAATGCAAATGCCGCGACGCCGATCGCGGGGAGAAAAACAAAAACGAGCTGTTTCATCTGCATCATAGGTCAACGCGGTACACGCCGGAGGTGCGCTTGTCAGTAAAGTAGATCGTCTGGCCGCTGTCTTCGGTAAAGATCGTGTCAATGACATGTTCTTCACTCATCGGCACTTCAGTTCGTACGCCGCTGTCGAGATCGATCCGGAAGAGGCGATCTGGCGTGAAGTCGGCGCTCGAGGGGGCGAGTCCGGCTCCGACACGCAGAGTCTCGGGCACGCCGCAGTAGACATAGCGTTCACCCGCAAAGGTACATTTGTCCGCCCAGGTGTTGACGCTGAGGAGCCGTCGGTCGGTGCCGATCGTGTCGCCCAGAGCCGCATCAATCCAGAGTTCAGGCTTATAATTACTCGCCGCGTTGTAGACGCTGTAGAGGAGTCGTCGGCCGTCCGGCGACCACTGGCTTCTGAGATCTCGTCCTTCGACCGTGAGGGCCCGAAAATTTTCGCCGTGGAGACCGATGGGGATGACCTGTTGGCGGTCAGCGCCGAGAGGTTCTCCGGTTCGGGAGAGCGCGACGATCTGATTATTCGGCGACCAATCAACGGCTACGCGGCTCGCGTTCTCGCCGAGCGGTTCCACGAGCGTGACATCAGTACCTTCGGCGTTGGCTGTCACGAGCCAGCGATTGTCTGGGGAGAGCCCCAGGCTTTTGGCCGCGATTTTCGTTCCCGTGGTATCGAATGAAAAATCTTGCCAGTGTTTCGGGAGCGTGACCTGGCGTTTGCTGTCGAAGTTATAGTAAATGTTTGACCCGTCCGGGTATTCGAGAATGCTGGCGCTTCCCGCCGGTGCCCAGGTCACGCGTTCGACGTTATAAAAAACTGTGTCATTAAGAAGCGTGACCGTGCCATCCCGACCAATGCGATAAAATTTTCCGTCCTGATCGCTGTAGAATCTGAGAGCGCCGGTCGCGTCAGCGCTCGCGCCGCGGATGGGATCGTTCGTGACGGCGGCGACGCGTCGCGCGGCCGCGCGCGTTCCTTCCTCTCCGACACCGCGGCCGGGAGCTGTCGGGAGGGTCACGCCGCCGGGCGCAATTGCGCCGCGCACGCCGGTCGCAGTTTCAGGAAATTCCTGAGGCGTCGGCCGTGTTGTCGTGGCACTCGGCGCTCCGGGGATGGTTGCAATTTTTGGCTGCGCAAAAAAGACGCGGTAGAGGGCGTAGCCGAGAGCGGCGGCCACGATTAGAAATCCGATGATAAGCGCAATCCGTTTTTTCTCCATATAGGCGCGTTAGGAATGCCCCACCAGTATACTACAGGTCAGCCGTTTTCGCTATGCGGCTCGCGGACCGGCCTCGAGGAGCGACTGATTTTTCAGATTGTGGAGGGTGACAGACAGCGACCCGATCTGCTGCTCGACCGACTCGCGCTCTTTTTTTATTTTTTC
>CAYHTX010000107.1:0-4740 GCA_964359615.1 uncultured Gammaproteobacteria bacterium
CGGTAATCCGCTCGTTGATATTCGCGTTACGTGTTTTGACGGCAGTTATCACGAAGTTGACTCATAGGAAATCGCGTTCAAGATGGCCGGAAGTTTTGGTCTCCAGGAAGCGGTCAAAAAAGCGAGTCCGGTGATCCTCGAGCCGATTATGTCCGTTGAGGTGCCCATGCCGGAAGATTATATGGGACAGATCGTCGGCGACTTGAATGCTCGGCGCGGTCAGATTCAGGAAATGACGGATCGCGGTTCATCGAAAGTGGTCCGCGCTCAGGTGCCGCTCTCGGAAATGTTCAGCTACACGACATCGCTCCGCTCCATGTCCCAGGGCCGCGCGGCTTCGAGCATGGAATTTAGCCACTACGCAGAGTGTCCGAAGAATGTTGAGGCGGCGATTATCTCCGGGAAGAAGTGATACACGACCTTGCAGATTGGACTGTTCGTGGAAGCAGGGCGCGCCGAAATCCGCCGTGGCGGATGAGCAGAAGATTATTGAAGGAAAGAAAGTAATCAAATTCACCGAATAACTCCAGACACTCCGTCCAGGCGGGGTGTTTTGAAAAAGGCCATGCAATCTTGAAAAGTGAACGGTTTCCTGCTAGGATAGGCCTAGTATGTCCGAGAAAAAAATTTCGCTGATCATTCCGGTCTTTAACGAAGAAAAAAATCTTGCGCAGCTTTATGATGCGATCAAACCGGTCGTCGCCTTTTTGCCGTACATGTGGGAAGTTCTATTTGTGAACGACGGCAGCCGCGATGGGTCGTCGCGATCACTTGAGATGCTCGCGGCGAGAGATGAACGCGTGAAAGTGATTGAATTCACGAGAAATTTCGGGAAAGAAGTGGCGATGAGCGCCGGGATCGAAGCCTGTACCGGGGAGGCGTGCATTATTCTCGACGCTGATCTCCAGCATCCGGTTGAAAAAATTCCTGAATTTATCAAAGAGTGGGAGAAGGGGAGCGATGTTGTCGTCGGCGTGCGGACGCAGAATGCCGGAGCTGGTCTCATGAAACGCATCGGATCGCGGGTGTTTTATTTTCTCATGAAGCGGATTTCCGATACGAGGATGGTGCCGCATGCCACGGATTATCGGCTCCTCGATCGGAAAGTCATTGATGCGTTTGTCCGTTGCAGAGAAAAAAACCGGTTTACGCGCGGGCTCATTGACTGGCTCGGTTTCACGACATCATACATTTATTTTTTCGCGCATGAACGTGCCGGGGGAGAGCCTGGGTATGGGTTCGTGAAGCTCGCGCGGTTGGCACTGACGTCCGTCGTCACCCACAGTCTTTTCCCTCTGCGCGTGGCCGGGTATCTGGGCGGGATCATCACCCTCATCTCGGCGCCGCTTGGCCTTTTTATCTTGGTAGAAAAATATATTCTCCACGATCCGCTCGGGCTCAATTTTACCGGCACGGCCATGCTGGCGGTTTTCAATATGTTTCTGGTCGGGATTGTGCTCATCTGTCTCGGTCTTATGTCGTTTTATATCGCCTCGATTCATCGGGAAGTGCTGGGGCGGCCGCTGTATGTGGTGCGTCGCAGGATTCATTTTTGAATGGGAACAAATCGCTCAAAAGGCTTCTCTCGTCCTGAGTTTTCGTTTATACAGCTTGAAAAAAGCGTCCATTTTGGTAGGATGTATCTATGAAATTCAACGTGATTACCATCTTCCCTGACCTCATTTCTCACTATTCGAGTGAGACCATTCTTGGCCGTGCGCAGGAGAAAAAGATCATTGAGGTAAATGCCGTGAGCCTGCGCGATTTTACGACTGACAAGCACCAGAAAGTGGATGATACGCCCTATGGCGGTGGCGCGGGCATGGTCATGAAACCAGAGCCGATGTATGCTGCACTGAAGCACCTCGATGCGATCCCATTTCGGAAAGCCGATGGACTCTCCAAAGTGAAGAAAATTTTTTCAGGTGACATAAAAAAGAAGAAGCGGACTGTACTGCTCTCGCCGCGCGGGCGGCAGTTTGATCAGCGCATTGCCGAAGGATGGTCGAGATTTAATGAGATTACTTTTGTCTGCGGTCGTTACGAAGGCGTGGACGAGCGCGTCGCGGAGCACATGGTGGATGAGGAAATTTCGATCGGGCCATACGTGCTCGCGGGCGGCGAGCTGGGGGCGCTCGTCGCGATCGAGGCCGTGGCGCGGCTTTTGCCGGGGGTGCTTGGGAATCCGGAGTCACTGAGAGAAGAGACGTTTGGCGGATTTCAGACTTCGGCCGCCGGACTTCAGGAATCAGCAAGCTCAAAAAAACAAAAAATCGAAGTCTTCCACCCAGGTCGGACGAAGTCCGAAATCCGAACCGAATATGCGCAATATACAAAACCCGCCGATTTTCGAGGCTGGAAAGTGCCGGAGGTGTTACTAAGTGGGGATCATAAAAAAATCGCCGCCTGGCGGAGCGGCAGCGTATAATTTTTTGTCTTATGGGGTTTGATGTTTGGAAGAAAACAATTGAAAAGAGTGAAACATCCCGGACGGAACGGGCGCCTGAAGAGCGGCAATTTGCCCAGTGGGCCGAGCAGTTTATCGGCGCATTACAGACCGAAGGGTGGGACGGATACCGGTTTCGAAAAGAGATGGAAGAAGACAGGCTCTCAATTGATAGAGGGGATACCCTGAAGCCAGAGCAATTTACTGGACGAGTTTGGGCGTTTGTGCGGGAGCGCATTCAGCCGAACTTTCCCAACAGGGATTTGGCTGCGCTGGCCGCGCGGTTTGATCCTGTCGTGAGGGAGCAAATTGATAAATTGCGTTAATAATGGTCTTATTTTATGGTCAGATTTTTTGGAAAATTCTTTGGCGGCGGTCGTCCGCCGGGCGAGGGAGGGTCGCCGGGTCGTCGGGAGCTCGGTAGCGGGAAAGTATCTGTCTTTGATCTTCCGTCCGAGCAAAAAGTGCCGATTTTGGAAGCAGCGCTGCGCGCAGCGGATGAGCAGTATAAACTCCTTGAGAGGCAGGGGATCCGGTCATTCGACGAATACGAGGCGCTGAAGAAGCGTGAACGCGACGAAGAGACGGATCGCCGCTATACGCAAGTATTTAAACAGTTTTGGTGGGGGCTTGACGAAGGAATTCAGGCCCGCCTCGAGGAGGAAGAGCTTCAGAGACTCTTTGACGGACACCTGCATCGGTATTTTGAGCCAGGGGGCGCCGGAGATACGCAGGTGCTCGCGGCCAAAATCGAACGGGCGGAGGGAGAGTTTCACGAGGCTGCCGAGACCGTGGTCACGCGTGTGCCAGAGGATGCTGGTAACGTGGATCAACCTATCGACGATACTCTCGAGACGATGAGAGAGTTAGCCGATTCGAGCGAGGAGAGTCTGGAGCAGATTTTGGATCGTGTCTCTGATATGGCCATCGGGTATCTCAAAAAAAATGGTTGGACAAAGGAGAGATACCTGGCAGCGCGGGAGGAGGTTCGCCGCGCTACCGAACTGGGGGATACTGGCGCCGATCCCCTCTTTGGGATGCATGTTGAAAACGTAAACGCCGCTCGTGACTTTTTGACAAAGACACGAACGGATGCTGACAGATTTTTCGAGCTGGTGGATGAGGCGATTGAAAAGAAGCTGGATCAGCTGGGATGAATCTCTGGATATGGAGATCAAAGCTGTCGCCAACTTCCTCTTCGAAGCCGGCATCCTCGCCAAAACGCCGCGGAGCGGCTTTTATTTTCTCGGGAGCGGGGAGCAGAGCGTTGCCGAACATTTGAACCGCACGGCATATATCGGCTACGCGCTCGGTATGCTCCATGGCAGCGTGGACGTCGCGAAGATTATGAAGATGTGTTTATTCCATGATTTTGCCGAGAGCCGCGTGTCGGACCTTAATTATGTTCATCAAAAATACACGGAGCGTTTTGAGGATAGGGCGATTGAGGACCTCGCGAATACGCTGCCGTTTGGTGATGACATAAAAAATCTCATTGAAGAATATCGCGAACGAAAAACCGATGAGGCGCTCATTGCCAAAGACGCCGATAATATTGAATTTATTTTATCTCTCAAAGAGCAACTCGATATCGGCAATGAGCGGGCGAAAGAGTGGATCCCGTCGGCCGTAAAGCGGATAAAGACTGAGGTCGGGAAACAGGTGGTCGAGGCCATCGTGGAGACTGACTCGGATGCCTGGTGGTTCGGGGATAAGGATGACGAGTGGTGGGTATCGCGGCAAAGGTCGTAAAAAAGTCTTTATTTAGCCACAATTTATCCCCATTTTTTCCACTTGTTCAGGCTCTTGACAAGGTTTCTCTCTAGGCATATAATGCTCAGGCGCCTAAAAAATCCTTCCACAATCGAGATTTTCCTAAGTCTTGAGGCATAAAGACGATGGGTATCCCAACTTTTGGTCGGGATCTCTCGTACCACTCGAGAGACTGGGAAGAAAAAAGAGCAACCTTCTCCTCATGAACTCTCAGGGGAAAAAACAAGGTTTCTCTTTTTTCTTTCTACCGGAGTACAACCGTCGGAAAGACGATCATTACAATTCACGACCAACCAACCATAAAAAGGTTCACCATATATATGTGACAAGAACGTTTCGTTGATTTCGGTCAGCGAGACAGGAATGTCTATTCCAAAGTAAGAATCAAAACCTTCTTAGATCATACTAAAATGATTGAGAGGGATTGAATCTCAACAAAGCATTGGCGGCCCACAGGGTCGTTCACGCTTTTTTTGAGAGTTTGATCCTGGCTCAGGATTAACGTTGGCGGCGTGTCTAAG
>CAYHTX010000108.1:0-4714 GCA_964359615.1 uncultured Gammaproteobacteria bacterium
CCGCCGACACGGTGGCCGGTATCCTCATTTTGAAGCAAGCTCGCGACCTCTATGGACCCGATGCCGCCAAGCAGCTTTGGGCAATGGAGAAAGCGGGAAATACCGATCTGAACCCAAGCTTAGCCGAAGAGTTTGCTAAAGATACTCAAGAACTTCTGGAAGACGAGAAAGCCGTAATCAACGGCACTCCGGTTCTACTCGACTATGAAACGGTGAGCGGTCTCTACCAAAAATGTTTCAACCTGGTTCTTGGCCGCGTCCCTCTACTAAAGTACCAAAAACCGGACTACGCCACCGTAACAAGCGCCGTCCGCCATGGAAAAGTCGAATCCGGCATCGAATCGAGAGCCGCCATAGCCGGCACCAAAGTCAAACTCGGCCTCCACCCCAGCTTGACCCCGGTGGTTGAAAGAGCGCAACCTGAACAGACGGAAGAAGACGAACAAACCCCCTTTAAACCAGGAGTATTAGCTCAGGATCTTATTGGAACTCTGGCCAGTGGAGAGGCCGGAAAAGAAGAGGATCAAGACGACAGTTTTTAAAACAAAAAACATGAAAAAAATAGTATTTATTCTCTTGATCGCCCTCCTTTCCCTGGGTGCATGTACGCAGCCCGACCTTCGTAGCACTGAAAATGTCGATGATTCTGCTAATAATGACTTCCTCAATTAATATGTTTAAAAAAAGCTATTTATTACTTCTTGCTCTGGGATTATTTCTGGGATCCAACGCTTCTTCAGTGAACGCCATTGACTTCGGGAGCGTGAGCGGAGTTCGAACCATTAGCTTTAACGCCTCAGAATATTCCAACGAAGACAATGCCGAAGTCTCCGAACTAAATTCTGAACTGGATGAAGAAGAGGAAACCATAAATTACTGCGCGGGAGTGGAACACGCCTACTACTACTACAATGATTCCGAAAATACTTCGACTCAAGAGTTCCGTGCTCCGGTTTACGCATTCGCTATTGTACTCGACTCAGATTATCCAAGCGGGACTCCTTCCACCGAAGATTTTTGGTCCAATATTGATACAGAGAGCATGGTTTGTACCAATGGAGAAGGCATTTACATCGATTGTAGTTTCGACAAATCCACCGTGAGTGACGGCGATCCCCTTTATACGGGAAGTGAAGAAAACGGAGTGGAGATCACCTTTGAAACCTTGGATTGGGTTGATGGAAGCCCTCGCGGACTCGTTTGGCGTTACAACACCGATGATCCGGATGACATTACTTTGTACCCTTGGCTGGATTCCGGAGAATATGAATCGGAAGCCATTGCATTCGAACCCGAAGCTTATACCGATTACCAAACCGCGACCACGGAAGCCTGGATAAAAGTGGAATATTTTACAGTGCACCCCGATGACAGAGGCGATATCGATGAATATGAAAACATCTATCCCATTGAAGTCGACAACGATGAAGATGGAGACGATGACAATGGCGTTGACCCCGATGAAGACTACATTTATTGGTACGGTCTTTTGGGGCGACTTCGCACGATTTGGGAGCCTTGTGGGGTCGCCTGCGAAACCCTCGCCCTCTCCCCCTCCTCCCTCTCCATCGATGACGTCTTCAGTGACACAGACTTTGAAGTGACGGCCACGGCAACGGATGGAAGTGACATCACGGGAGATTCCACCTTCACTTACTCCGCTTACAAATACGGGACATCCACTGCAGACACGCCGGATGCCGACGGATACTTCAAATACAGTTGGTGGGGCAACGAGCAAGAAACCGACGATAGCACCGTTCGCTACAACAATTCCGAACCCGGAGACACCCTTACCGTTTGTGTCTCGGACTACGATGGCGTCGATTACTGCGGAACCGGCGTTTGTGAAGTGGAAATTGAGTTCCCCTACTGCACCGCCCTCGACTTTACCGATCCGGCGGGCTATGGAGGCAGCCAAACCGGAGACACCTATGAAAATAATCTTGAAATTGATGTAGATGCCGATTTTGACGAAGGAACCGATTGGCCCTTTGACGTGACGTATGAATCCACCGATTCAAACGCGACCTTTGATGGCGATACCACTCCTTACACCACAGACGATTGGACCATTGATTCTTATGTGAGCGAAGAGGAAGGCTTCAACACCGTCAGTGTGGAACTGGATGACGAAAATAGCGACGGTGAAAGCGACGACGTAGCGGGACTTTGTAACGATGACTTCATGTACAGACTCAGCGTGCCCGATGAAGAATGTGAAATTCTCGAAATCACCGTTCCCTCCAGTGCCCTCACTTGTGAGGAAATGGAAGCGGGCGACATTGAAATCACTTGGGAATCAACCATGACCGATGGCACCTCTGCCGCCGGGCCTTGGGACCTTACCAGTAGCAATGCTGCCGGTACTTTCAGCCTCACGTCGGGCGGAGCCGTAGTTGGAACCGGTACTTATACCTCTACCGTGACCACCGTTTACTACAATGGCGAACCCGGAGACACTATAGAAGTGACCGATTCACTCTACCCTGTTTGTACAGATCAAATTGAAAGCGAAACCTGTGAAGATGTCGTCCCCGTCTGTGAAGACCTCTCGCTCGGCAATCCTTATATTACCAACGACGACGGAAGCACCACAACCATTGACCTCTCGGACGATAGCGACCTTGCCCTGCTCTACGACGAAACCGTCGTTTGCTGGGATTTTGCCTTGGACGTTTCCGATGCGAGCTACTCCGGAACTTTGGTAGCGGCGGGTTATGAAGATTCCGGCGCAAGCGCGTACAACGGAAATTTAAGCCTGAGTGTGAATGAAACCCTGGGCAGCACTACCGGCAATCCCGGTACTCTGGGAGTGACCGGCTTTGCCAACTACACCGGAACCCTCTGTTGGGAGAACTTTGAAGAAGGTAATTATTTGAGCGTTTCTATGCTGGGCGATGAACTCGCTTGCAGCGACGACGAAGAACTCCCACCCCTTGAAATAGTAGAAGTCCCCTACTGTATTGATCTCGAACTCGACCCCGACGCTTACACCATGAGCGCGGACGATACCGATGCCGGAACCATCACTCTCACCACGGAAGTGACAGGCAGTGATTCCACTTGGACCGGCACCCTTATTATAGAACATACCGGCTCAGGAGATCTCTTCTACAGTGATGATAGTGCTTCCGAATTTGGAGACGGTCACTTGGAAATTCCCGTCACCGGAACCTTCACCACCGTCACCACCACCTACGTGGGCGGAGATGCCGGAGACACCGTTACCTCCTACATTGAAGATGAAGAAGGCAGCTGTACCGACAACCTTTCCATTACTCAGGAGACCGAAGAAGAAGATCTCTTCTGCGTCGATTTAGAACTCGACCCCGACAGCTATACGCTGGATGTCGGCGATTCCGAAGCCGAGGAAATTGAATCCACCGTAACCGTGGAAGGCAGCGACTCCGACTGGACCGGCACCCTTATTGTGGAAGCCGACGGCGACGGAGAACTCTTCTACAGCAACGGCGATGCCGCCGAAAGCAATGGCACTCTTGAAATTGCCGTTTCCGGCATCTCAACCACGGTGACCTTCACCTACGAAGGCGGCCAAGAAGGCGACACCATAAGTACCTACGTGGAGGGCGATGAAAACCTTTGCTCAGACTCCTACTCTATTGAACAAGAAGAGGAAAAAGTGTGTATAGACGTTTTATTCGATGACAGTGAACTGAATACGATGGTGGGAGAAGACGAAACCATGGAGATCACCGTGGATACGGAAAGAGAAAATGAAGACATTCGAGTTGAATACGATTGTCCCGATGAAGAAGGTACCATTGAATTTAATGGAGATGAATACGAAGGAGATCTGACCATTGAAAACGTTGAAGATGGTGAAAGCCTGGAAGTCACTTTTGAAAACCTCTGTGAAGATGCGGAGATCCGTGTTGAAGCTGAAGGACAAGAGGACCTATGTTCCGATACCCTCGACGTAGATATTGTCGAAATGGGAGAGTTTGAGAAGTCGATTTTCACCTTTAATTTCTCCATAGAAAAGAGCAAATACTCGGACGCACAAGTATTCTTCGCTCACGACGAAGACCGCGCCTTCTATACCTTAGATTACAGGCCATCCGGCGAGGAAGAGGAAGGCATCACCTTTACGGATGACATGTGGCGCAGTGATCTGGTTGGTACTGAAGGCGGAACCGTGAGCTTGGCCACAAGTTATGATGAACTGACCGGCGGTGAAGCATCTTACGATTACACAACCATCCTCCACATGGGCTTTGGTTGCCCGGAAGATGCCAACGGCGAACCGGATCCCAACTACCCTTGCCATGAACTCAACTCTCAAACCTTGGCGGAAGAAATTGATAACCTTTTCTCTAACGACAGCGATGGAGACGGCCAAAACGACTACATGAGCTTCGTCCCCTACCTACAATACGACGATGACGATGGGCGAGAATCTACGATGATTGAAGCCTGCGAATACGATGGCGATTACAACCTCCTTTCGGAAGATGTTTGTTACGATCCAACTGTCGATCCTGTTGACGAGGGCGAAGTGGTGATTGAAAACGCCGACACCGTCGAGAACGCCAGCATCCGAATCCGTTACGTCGGAGTAATCGACACGGGCCTCGACTGCAATGATGAAACCGACGAATGTCTCACCGAAGAATTTGAAAATGAGGCCGAAGTGGAAGTGTTCGACGGCATGACTCCTCTCGAATCTAGCGCTCGGCTCGTGATACTTTGT
>CAYHTX010000109.1:0-4664 GCA_964359615.1 uncultured Gammaproteobacteria bacterium
AGTCGGTCAATTTTCCTAAAGTCTGATTTTGGTGGGCCGGGTGGTATTCGAACCCCCGACCGTATCCTTAAGAGGGATCTGCTCTACCAGCTGAGCTACCAGCCCATTGAATCATACAGACTGCGGCGGAGGCCATTGTACCGTGCAAGTGTGAAAAAAACAAGATGCGTTCTTATCCAATCTGGTTTCCGTCCTGTCGCTCGATGATGTTCACTTTCGGTCCTTTCCACTGCTTCACATCAAGGGCGTGCTCGGCGGCATCCACCTGCGCTTCCTGTTTGCTCGATCCTTCGCCCTCGGCGATTTTTTCTTTGTCGAGGTAGACGCCGACGACAAAATGTTTGTCATGATCCGGCCCTTCTTCTTTGAGAACGCGGTAGGTCGGCGTGATGCCGATCATTTCTTGCGAGGATTCCTGGAAACGAGATTTGGGATCCATCCAGAGGCCCTTTTCGAGCACTTCCGGAAGTTTTGTGATCGTCCAGCGCGTGATGAATTGTTTCGAAATATCCCAGCCCCGGTCGAGGTAGATGGCGCCGATTAGCGCCTCGTAGACATTGGCCAGAATATACTCGCGGGCCTTGGTTCCCGCGTCTTTGGCTTCACCGTGACTCAGGAACAGGAACTCTTCAAGACCGATTTCATTGGCGACGTCGGCACACATATTTGCGTTCACGAGCGCCGCGCGCCAGTTCGTCAGTTCGCCTTCGGGATTTAAATAATTTTCAAACAGGTATTCGGTCACGACCATTTCGAGAATGGCGTCGCCGAGAAACTCGAGCCGTTCGTTATGAGACAGGGGGAAATCGCGGTGCTCATTGAGATACGATCGGTGAACCAGCGCCTGGACGAGGAGATCTTTCTTCTTGAAGGCGATATTCAGGATTTCTTCAAGGTGCGCGAATTGTTTTTCGGTATAGGCTGGAATAACCATAGGCTAAGGTGTCGGTTTTTTTTCGAGATCATTGTAGAGCGCGCCCAAGATGCCGTTCACGAATTTGCCCGATGACTGGCCGCCGTAGCTTTTGGCGATCTCAATCGCTTCATTGATCGCCACTTTCGCCGGGATGTTCTCGGAGAGCGTCATCTCAAAAACGCCGATCCGGAGGACATTGCGGTCTATGAGCGTGATCTGGGCAAGCGGCCAGTTCGTGGCGTAGTCAGTGATCGTTTTGTCGATCTGCGGCAGATGCTCGAGAATCGCGTCCACCGTCTCGCGAACGTAGGTTTTGTTTTCCTCGTCGAGGCCGGACCCGAATTCGCCGAGATTCTGCTCGATAATGGCGGGGATGACGGCGGATGGGCGACCCTTAAAATCCCACTGGTAGAGGACCTGCATCACGATCGAGCGAGCGAGATGACGGTTTGACATAAAAAAGATCCCTCCCGCGAGAAGTTATTTTTTGACCTTCCGGCCGCGGTAGCTGCCGCAGCTCGGGCAGGCGCGATGCGGCCGTTTCGGCTTTCCGCACGCGTCGCAGGTCGTGAGCTGCGTCCGCGGGAGCGCGGCATGCGCGGCCCGCTCCTTTTTTGACCGGGAGGTTCGGCGTTTGGCTGGGAGACCCATACAACCCTACTGTTTAGCGGAAGAAGCAATGGGAAATATGAAGGAGTGTTCCTATTTCTCGTGGCTCTTTCCAGTGGATGAACTGGGCGTAGTATACGGCAACTCGTGGAAAAAATCAAGAGCCTGCGGCCGGGTTGTCAACTGACGCCGATTTCGGTATCATGGAGGGGCTTGACTGCATACATTATGCCAGAAAAACCACGGGCAGGAATGTCGCACCTATCCCATGTTGAAACAGAACAGGGAGGTTCGTTGTCTGAAGACAGCGTTGCGGCTTCGACGAGTGGTGACGATGATACGTATATACCCGGCGGAGAATCGGCACGTGATACCGCAACGCATAGTACAATTTCTCATGATGCGACAGTCCTGGATGCGATTGCGACAGAGGAACATACGGCAGATCATACTTCCAACGCCGGTACCGATTCTACTGATACCGCCGCGGGAATCATGGATGAGACCACAAAAAGTGTGGAGTCACCGATTCCGACGGCGGCGTTCGAGTCTATACTCCGGGTGAAAAGAGCTGTAGAGGTAGCGGAGAGATCAGTCACGTCATTTGCGTCAAGGATTGACGTCATCGAGTACCTGCTCGAGTCAGCAGGTTCGGAGGCTGATGTCGATCTTCTACATTGTCGGAGCGCTCTTCGAACGCTCGAGATACAAATACGCACTGCGATCTCTGAGACAGATAAAGCTCTCGTAAGGGCTTTCCGCAGCGTCTTGCGCGATCAGGTGGCTTTTTCTGCCGAATCGCCGTTCTTGCCACAAATACGACAGCACGAACAGATATTGAAACAGCAGCAAACACTTCTTCAAGACCTCTTATCGCGGAACTTTGCCGCTCTGGGGTTGGCGATGCATCTCCTGAATGAGGCTGAAGAACAAAAGAAACTCGCGAGTGCGCTCGAAATCTCAAAGCCGGTCGAAAGTGATCATCTGAACGACCGAGTGAGCGATCGAGAAATTATTGAACGCCGCACGACAGCCTGGCCAGAAGGACTCGGGAACGAGATGCGGCAAGGCGAATTTGGCGATTGCTACATCGTGACTGCTCTTTTTCTGGCGAAAGGTCTCGAAGACGCCGGGACTTTTTTACCGGAGATGTTACGACCGGAGCGTAGCGCGGGAGGTAGCGAATCCTCGGATGCCGGCTGGAACGTGCGGCTGTTTAATCGGGACACCGATGAGTTTGAGTGGATCTTTGTCGCGCGTGAGGACATCGACCGGGATCACCATCCAGGGCTCTCGGTCGGGAGTCTCGGGGATCACATGATTGAACGAGCGTGCTCGCGACTGATCAATCTGCATCGTGGTGGTAATCCGGGCGAAACCATGGATGAACGGGTAGAAATCGTGAGAGGTGAAGCCCGAGTGAAACGAACGCCTGAGGGCGGTTGGCCGCATTATGTCCTCGAAATGATCCTGGGGCCGAGTCTCGATAAGCACCGGATACATGATCCGCATGATAAACGAAGTCTCGCCGCCTTTGACAGGGGCGGGACATTGGAACAATTGCAGATGATCGCGGAGGACCGTCGCAGCGGAACCAATGAAGTGCTTGCCATGGCAGCCACCGTCCATGAGATTGCCGAGCCGGTTCAGACGCTTCTCTATACCCCTCACGAATCACCGCCATCCGGATGGAAAAAATTTATGCGTATTTTCTCTCCCGCCTATGGCAAAGAGTGGGAGCGGCTCGTGAGCAACCATGCCTATGGCATTGATAATTATCTGGCAGCAGAGCATCGGGTTATTCTCGTGAATCCGCACCATACGTCCCGCCGGGCCATTATTCCTGAATCATTATTTCTCGAATGGTTTCGCGATATATCGACGGTGCGAAAAAGCACGGAAGAAAAATTTGAGAGAACCGCGACTCGTCATTTTCCCATTCGTCCGCGCGAGGCATCACCACGGCGACGCCGCAGCTAAGGCATATGCATCTCTCCTGGAGCCAAAAGATATTTCTCCGCCTGAATAAACATCTCGGTGAGTCGGCGGGGCGCGACCGGTTCATGTCTTTTTTGGCGCACGATCTTATCGCCATGATGTTCGGATTTTTCGCTTTATGGGTCGGGCTCCTCGGCATCTTTTTTCCGCGTGGGGCGGCAGGGTTTGTCGGTTTTATCACTCTGTCATTTTTCTTTTCGTATCTCATGAGCTATGCTATCGGACTCCTCTGGCCGCACCATCGTCCGATCGTCGAGCTCCGCCGAGTCAAACAACTCTTTCGTCCATTTGGCGCCTGGAAATCATTTCCCTCGGATCACACGATCGCGGTCACCATCATGACCGCGGCTGTCGTCGTCGCTCGCGTTCCGGTTTGGTTTTTTTTCATCGTGTGTTGTGCCAGTGGCGCGGTCGCTCTCGGGCGCGTGTACGCCGGAGTGCATTATCCCCGAGATATACTGGGGGGAATTGTGATCGGTGTCATCGGGACATTCTTGGCATATAGTATCGTATACCCGTCATACCTATGAATGCGATTATTTTATGCGGAGGGCTCTCGACGCGTCTCGGCGAGATTACCAAGCATATTCCAAAAACGCTGCTCCCGGTCGGCGATCGGACGGTCCTTGACTGGCAGCTCCGTTCGATGGTATCGCTCGGTATCCTGGAAGTCGTGTTGGCCGCCGGACATTTGGCCGAGGTTCTCGAAGACGAGGTTGGCACCGAGCGCGGCGGCTGTCGCATGATCTACGCGATCGAAAAAGAGCGGCTCGGCACCGGGGGCGCGATCGCTCATGCTTTGACCTATGTCCCCCGGCCTCTCGAACCGACGTTTGTCCTGAACGGCGACATCTTAACCGCCATTGATTACCACGAAATGGCGGGGCGGCTCCCGGAAGGAAGCGACGGCATTATTTTAGCGACCCGGGTACCCGATGCCTCGAGCTATGGGACGCTCGCGTATGACACGAAGTTCCGGCTGCAATCGTTTCAAGAAAAACGGGGTGTTCGGTCTCCCGGATTTATCAATGGCGGCATGTATCTCTTTCGTCCGGAGGTCACATCCTATTTTCCGGACGCGCGCGTCTTTAGTATGGAATATGATGTCTTTCCGCGCATGAAGAAGCTCTATGTGTATGAA
>CAYHTX010000110.1:0-4657 GCA_964359615.1 uncultured Gammaproteobacteria bacterium
AGTGGTCAACTGCGATTAGCCGTTAAAGTTTTTAGACGATGTCGTGGTCTTCCGATACCGTGGTACTGATCCAGAACACGGTGAGAACGCTCGTGGACGGCATCCGTACCGGGCGATTTTTCATTCTTCCAGACGGCTATTGCGATGGCTGCCACTTTCGGGTGGCTTGCCGGCGAGAACATACGCCGACGTGGTGGAGGGCCTATCGTGCGGCCGAGCCGAAAACATTGAAGATGCTTCGTACACAGAAGATGGGCGATGAGTAACGATCTCCTGATACCGGATCGCCAGGCTCGCGAATCGGCCGAGACGATATGCGCGCGGTATTTTTTCGCGAGCGCCAAACTCCAGGCGGTTTTTCCAGACGCCGTGGGGCCGAGAAGGATGATGACTTTGTGGAGCGGAGCGTTCACAAAGAAAAGAAAGATTCAAATTCTGCCAAGATAAAGTGAGAAATGCGCTTTCGGTCACTGGCTCACGCCGAATGGGAATGAGATGAATGAAAAATTTCTTTCCTCCCCCACAGCAGCCACGTGTCTGCCTTATATACTTCAACCGGCTGAATCGTGCCCATGAGCGAATCCCCCTTGAATCGCACCCGCTTCATCTCGCGCGAGTTCCCTTCATTCCAGCCACTCCGGTAGTCATCAACCATGACCGACACCGTTCGCCCCGCATACTCCTGATTTTTTCGCCACGTCGTCGCTTCCATGAGGTCCTGGAGTATCTGCCAGCGCCGTTTTTTCTCCTCTTTCGGTACATCATTTTTAAAAATTTTTGTGCCGAGGGTGCCTGAGCGCACCGAATACTGCGCGTGGTAGGAGATGTCAAAATCACATTCGCGGTACAGGTTGACCGTGTCTGCAAACGCGGCTTCGCTCTCCCCGCTAAAGCCAACGATGATATCAGTCCCGATGGCGATGTCCGGTTTTTTGTCCCGGATTTTTTTGATAGTCTCGAGATAGAATTCCCGACTGTGGCGTCGGTTCATGCGAGCGAGCACTCCAGAATTTCCCGACTGCATCGGCAGATGAATATAGTTGACCTGTTTCGGGAGCGTCAGTGCGTCAATCGCTTCCTCATCCATGTGCAAAGGATGCGGCGCTGTCCAGTGAATGCGCTCAATCCCCTGGATCTGATTGATCTCCCACAGGAGTTTCGCAAAATGATTTTTCGTGTACGGATTCTCCGGCGAAAAATTTTCCGGATCAGGCGCGACATAGTGGTTCACAATCTGACCGAGGAGTGTGAGTTCTAAACACCCGTGGGCAGCGAGCTCGCGCGCCTCTTCGAGAATGTCTTTGAGCGGACGGTTCCGCTCGAGTCCCCGCGCATACGGCACGACGCAGTAAGTACAAAACATGTTGCAGCCGGTCTGGATGGTCACGAAGGCTTGAAACTTTTTTTGGTACGTCGGGTGGAGTTTCAAGTAGTCGTCCTCGAGATCTTCCATCGGGCGGAGAGCGGGGTTAAGCGCGGCCAGTCGCTGCGGAAGTTCCACCATGTCTTTCGTCGGAAAATAGAGATCAACCCCATCGAGTTTGCGCTCCATCCGCCCGTCTTTATCCCGCCCCGGCATGCACCCGGTCACGCCGATAATCAAATTCGGCTTCTTTTCCTTGAGTGCGACAAAATTCCGCGCCTGGCCAAAAATGCGGTTCTCGGCCGATTCGCGCACCGAGCAGCTGTTCATCATGATCACGTCAGCTTCGTCGGGCACGTCGGTTGAGGTGAGTCCCATGCGACCCAGGATGGACGAGAGCCGTTCAGAATCGTTTTTGTTCATCTGGCAGCCGAAGGTCAAAATATGGTATTTGTATGTTGGTGAGGTCTCCATGGAGTGAGTATAGCTGAGAAAGAATACTAAAACCAAGCCAAAAAATCAAGGGCCACATTGAGTTGTGAGATTGACAAACGGCAAAAAATGTGCTATACTACTAGTATTATTTTTTCTTCCATCAAATATGCCCCCAGAAATATCAGGGCAGAGGGGATTGGAAACCCAAATCATCCGCCCTGGACGCCGGAGAGTATCAAGGGAAACCCCGCCTCCAGACGCCGCAGATGCGCCGTCAGCTCATACGCTTGACGAGGAGGCGTGGTATAAAAATGCGGAACCTTCCTCCCCGGAGGATCCGGCTACGATTGCAAAAAGACAAAAAATCTCTGAGCTGAAATCAGCACGAGATCAACGAATAAAAAACGAGACCGGTACGTATGGGGGACATGAGGGCGCTTTTCGCAGGAGCCAAGAAAATGCGCGAGCCAACCAAGAAAAAGAGCAAGCAGCTGCACAAGCAAAAAAAGCGAGAGAAGAAGTACGAATCCGCGAAGAGCGGGAGCAGCGCAATAAAGCTCGGCAAGCAGTGGACAGAGCAGCGGAAAAGGAAATTGCACTCCATGAAGAGTACGCTCTGGTCCCGAGCAATCAACATTTTTCCGAGATTTTCACCAATCTATCAGCCGCTTTCGCGAAGGCTTCAGATGATGACGAGCGCACGCAACTACAGGCATTGTTTTCCAAACGCTACGAACAGGTGAGGCGTAAGCGCGAAGAACTGAGTCAACAGCTCGAAAAAGCCGCTCCCCCAAAAAGTCTATTCGGTCGGGTAAAAGGCGCGATCTTTGGAGATCCAAATAAAGAAATTCGCAGCCAGCTTCTCGCCGAACGTGACCGGTACAAAAAATTACAGATGAGCGCTGAGACCGAACTCCCCTTCATGAACCTCACGGACAATCGTCGCCGTTAAGAGTGGGTCGCTATTTCCCGCTCCGCAATCTGCCGTTTGACTGTAGTTACAAAATCCGCCTTGGTCATTTTCTCTTGCGTTTCTTTCCCCCGCACCCGGATCATGAGCGGTTCGCCTGACAACTCCTTGTCCCCTACCACGACAATGTAGGGGATTTTTTGTGTGGCCGCTTTGCGAATCTTATTGCCGACGGTTTCATCGGCGTCGTCCACGTGCACGCGGATCCCGGCAGCGCGGAATTCTCCTGCCATACTTTTCGCACCTTCGGCATGTTTCGCCGAGACCGGCGCGATCTCGACCTGAACCGGCGCGAGCCAGACCGGCCAGACGCCGGCGTAGTGTTCGATGAGGAAGGCCATAAACCGCTCATGCGTCGAGAGTGGCGCGCGATGGATGACAAACACCTCGCTATTTTCTTTGCCCGTCTCATCCACATAGCTGAGTCCAAACCGTCCCTTGGCCGCAAAGTCGAGCTGGATCGTGGACATGGTTTCTTCGCGGCCGATGACGGATTTGAATTGCACATCCACTTTCGGCCCGTAAAACGCGGCTTCATTCACCGCCTCGACAAACGGGACGTTCATTTCGGTCAGGACCTCGCGGAGCACTCCTTCCGAGTATTCCCAATTTTCCGGTTCATTGATGTATTTCTCGAGATGATCCTTGCTCCAGCGGGAGAGCCGGAACCAGTAATTTTGGAGTCCAAAAATCCGGAAATACTCCATGACCATTTCCATGACGCTCTTAAACTCGGCTTTGATTTGGTCTTTCCGGCAGTAGATGTGCGCATCATTCATGGCGAGTCCGCGCACCCTGAGGAGTCCCGCGAGCGTTCCGGAAAGTTCATTCCGATACACCGTGCCATATTCGGCGAGCCGAAGCGGGAGTTCGCGGTAACTGCGTTTTTCATGCCGGTACATGATATGATGCGGCGGGCAGTTCATGGCTTTAATGTAATATGTCCCGTCATCCATAATCATGGGCGGATACATGCTTTCCTTGTAATAGGGCAAATGGCCGGAAGTGCGGAAAAGTTCTTCTTTCGCCAGATGCGGCGTCACAACCCGCATGTACCCATGGCGGTCTTCCATGTCGACTGCCAGCTTCTCGATTTCGCTCCGAATAATTGTGCCGTTTGGCTGCCAGAGGATGAGCCCCTTCCCGACCATCTCATCAACAAAAAATAGCTTTTGTTCCTGCCCGATTTTCCGATGATCACGTTTTTTGGCTTCTTCGAGCATGGCGAGGTGCGCTTCGAGTTCGGCCTGCGTCGAAAAACAGGTGCCGTAGATGCGCGTCAGCATTTTGTTTTTCTCGCTCCCCCGCCAGTACGCGCCGGCGACGGAGAGGAGTTTGAAGTGTGCCAGATCTGTATCCGGGTGCTCGGAGTGGCCCCCGCGGCAGAGGTCCCAATAACTGCCGGATTTATAAAAACTCACCTTCGACCCGTCGGCCGTAAATTCGTCAATGAGCTCATGCTTAAATTCATTGCCCGGGTATTCCTTTTTCGCGTCCTCAGCCGAGAGTTCATAGCGCTCAAATCCTTTCCACGTCGGCAGAATCTCCCGCATCTTCGCCTCGATCGCCGGAAAATCCGCTTCGGAAATTTTTGTCGCCTGCCCTGGTTCCGCCGAGTCACCACGAGGTGAGCTTGCGGTTCGATCTGACTCAGAGTTCGACTGAGGCTCACTCGAAGTCCCGCCCTGAGCAGACGAATGGGTCGAAGGGCCAAAATCAAAATCGAAATAAAAGCCGTTTTCAATGGCCGGCCCGATGGTGCGTTTGGCATGAGGCCAGAGTTCCATGACTGCGGCCGCGAGGAGATGGGCCGAGGAATGACGGAGGTTGTCGAGCTGTTGGTTGTCCATACGTTTAGAAAATAGAAAGTAGAAAATAGAAAGTAGAAA
>CAYHTX010000111.1:0-4603 GCA_964359615.1 uncultured Gammaproteobacteria bacterium
TCGCCGCACCGATCGTGAAGGAAATATTGAAGCGCGTGGATGATCTCCTCAAGGTCGGACTCTATTACCTCACCCTCGACCGCGCCTTCAGCACGCTCTCCGGCGGCGAGGCGCAACGCATCCGCCTCTCGACGCAGCTCTCGACCGGTCTCACGGATGTGATCTACATCCTCGATGAACCCTCGATCGGCCTCCACCCGAAAGACAACGACAAACTCATCCAAACGCTCTATACGCTCCGCGATCTCGGCAATACGGTCATTGTCGTCGAACACGACGAGACCATGATGGAAGCGGCGGACTATATCGTTGACGTTGGGCCGGGTGCCGGAGAATACGGCGGCGAGATCGTCGCAGAGGGCAAACCGGCGCAGATCAAAAAAAATCCGAAGTCACTGACCGGTCAGTATCTCTCCGGCAAAGAACACATCAACCCGCCGAAAAAAATCCGGAAAGGCAACGGCAAGACTCTCACAATTACCGGCGCCAAAGCCTTTAATCTCAAAAATATTGACGTCTCAATCCCGCTCGGGCTCCTCGTGTGCGTGACCGGCGTCTCCGGCTCGGGAAAATCCACTCTCATCATTGACATCTTGAGCAAAGCGCTCCACCGGCATTTCTACCGCGCCAAGGCGGAAGTCGCGCTCCACGATGACATCAAAGGCATTCCCCACATTGATAAAATCATCTCGATTGACCAGTCCTCGATCGGCCGCACGCCGCGCTCGAACCCGGCCACCTATACCGGCATCTTTACCGCCATCCGCGACCTCTTTACCGAAGTCCAGGAGGCAAAAATGCGCGGCTACGGCGCCGGCATGTTCAGCTTCAACGTGAAAGGCGGCGGCCGCTGTGAAGCCTGCGCCGGCGAAGGCTACATCCGGATTCCCATGCAATTTTTGGCTGACGTGTTTGTCGAATGCAATGAGTGTGAAGGCAAACGGTATAACAAAGAAGCGCTTGATATCCATTACCGGAACAAAAATATCGCCGAAGTCTTGCACATGACGGTCGAAGAGGCGTATCCTTTCTTTAGCGACGTGCCAGCCTTGGCCGACAAACTCCAGATTCTGCGTGATGTCGGACTTGGCTACCTCCACCTCGGGCAACCGGCGACGACGCTCTCCGGCGGCGAGGCCCAGCGCATCAAGCTCGCGACCGAACTCTCCCGCCGCGCGACCGGCAAAACCCTCTATATCCTCGACGAGCCGACGACCGGCCTCCACTTCGATGACATCAAGCGACTTCTCCATGTGCTCAATCAACTGGTTGACAAAGGCAATACAGTGCTCATCATCGAACACAACCTCGATGTCATCAAATGCGTGGACTGGGTCATAGATCTCGGCCCCGAGGGCGGCAGACGCGGGGGAGAGCTCGTGGCCGCCGGCACGCCGAAAGACGTCGCCAAAGTAAAAGAAAGTTTCACCGGAAAATACCTCAAAGCAATACTCGCTAAGTAAATGCCTATGTCCAAGTATGAAGGGAAAGGCGGCCCGCCGCCGCAGCCAGAGCGCGCTGATTCGACGCTCAGTCAGCCGTCCGGAGAGTTCAACCTTCCTGTCGAAGACGCCGGCGACGACGTGACCGGAGTCGAAGGAACCGATCTCGTAAAAACAAGTCCCAGCGTGCCGACGCCGGTATTCGAGCGTCCGAGAGATGAGGGTGTGACCGATGCGCCTGGTACGACTGACCTGCCATGGGATGACGACGTAACCCCGGTTGACGATCCGACAGTCAGTGAGGCCACTGCCCCCGAGGCTGAGATTTCGGAGTCCGTGAGGCGACAAACGCGAACAGCCGAGAAAGCGCTGAGAGATGATGAGACATACGTGCCGCCAGAAGCACAGCGAGTGGTCGAGACGCGCGTCGTTAGAAGCCCATTGGGAGTCGAAGCGAGGATCGAACGTCTCCCGAAGCGTGAGGCGGTGATTAGCCGGATCCGTCAGCTTCTCAGCGAACTCTCGACGATCGGCGGCGTCGGCATGGAAGAGATTCCCTACATCATGCGCGTAAAAATTGCCGAGCGCCTCTTTGAGAAAGAGAATGACACGCTCTACAATACCGACCCGACAGATATCCATATGACTCAGTCAGCCCCTGAACCGAAACCGACAATGGACACTGTGTATTTTACTCTGTATACAAAAAATCGCTCACTGGATTTTACGCAGCGCGATTGGGTGATCGTCCAGGCAGCGACCGCGCCTCCCGATGAAACCAGCGTTCCGCCCCTCCGGCGAGCGCTACCCAAACCGGAGCCGCCGCCGCAGCCCGACGCGCCGCCACCGCCTCCCGAGAGCGAGAAAAAAGGCTGGAGAGAGCGCTGGAGCAGTCTATGGAAAAAAAAATGATCGCAAAAAATATCCCCCGAATCATCGGGGGATATTTGTTTATGCGGCACGAGATTTTACTTCTTTGAGTTTTCTTTTATAGGTCCGGAGGTAGTACGGCCGTGCGTGTTTGACCGCCATCTGGCGCACCAGTTCAAATTTGGCGACGACCGGCGAATGAATCGGAAAAATCTTCTCCACGCCGACGCCGTCTGAAACTTTTCGGACTGTGACCGTGGCGCCGGTTTCCGTGCCGTGCTTGACGGCGATCACGATCCCTTCGTAAATCTGAATACGGTCCTTTTCTTCTCCTTTCGAATTCACTTCTTTAATTTTTTGGTGCACCTTGACCACCATGCCAGGTTTCAAGGCCAGACGGATATCTTCGTTCATACGATGATGTAGAAATATGCCAGAGGTTGGCGGATGAGCCCCAACGTGGATCCCCGACATGCGCGAGGAAGATACTAAAAAGTATGGAAAGTGTACTACAAGGTGCCGCGCCTGTCAAGGGAGGCGACCCCGGATAATGTCGCGAATCTGAGCGATGGTCTCGTCCATCTTTCCGTCCGCATTCATAATTCTGTAGTCATAATCCGCCGCAGCCGCGATTTCATCGCGGGCAATCATGAGCCGCTTCTCGATCGCCTCCACGTCGAGACCGCCCCGCTCGAGAATCCGCGCCCGCAGGACCTCGAGGCTCTCGGGCATGAGGAAGATGGCGAGGTGACGAACCCCGGCCCGATCGAGCTGATGCTTGCCGTTCACCTCGATCTGGGAAAAAACCAGAATATAACTCGCGAGGAGTTCCTCGAGGCGACGTCGCTCTGTCCCATAGTAATGGCCTGCATACACATTGTGTTCAAGAAAATCACCGCGGTCCAATTTTTTTTCAAATTCCTCCTTCGGGATAAAATAATAATCAACGCCCTGCCCCTCTCCCGGCCGCATCGGCCGGGTGGTCGTGGTCACGAGCCGGGTTGAGTCGGGAAAATCTTTGAGGAGCGCATTGATAACTGAATTCTTTCCCCCGCCCGAGGGCGAGGAGATAATGATAAGTGTTCCTCGTCTTTCTATCATATGCCGGGTGTTAGCGCAGGGCCGTTAAAAATACCTGGAGTTCATCCGGGAGGCGGCTCACATACGACACTGCTTCACCTTCCGGAGAAGTGAAGCCGAGCATGGTCGCATGGAGGAACAACCGGCCAAGCTCCTGATCCCGTCTCAGGTTCAACTTCTTATTCATATAGATAGTATCACCAACGACCGGATGATTATAGGCGAACATGTGGACGCGGATCTGATGCGTGCGGCCAGTATGGATCTTCACGCTGAGGAGGGTGAAGCGAGTGAAGCGTTTCTCGACGGTACATTCCGTGATGGCCTCCTTGCCCGGCTGTTCTTTGGCCACGCCTGCGACCGTGAGCGGATCGGTTTTCGGTCGAGACACCATCCGCCCGCCTTCGCCACGGTCGATCGCGAAGGTAATGATATCATGATCTTTCGCGACCGCACCATGGACAAGAACGGCGTATCTCTTTTCAATGGTTCGCGCCTGAAACTGTGCTTTGAGATGGTCAAACATCCGCTGTGTTTTCGCGATAACCATGAGTCCGGACGCCTCCTTATCGAGGCGATGCACAATCCCCGGCCGCCGCGCGTCGTCTCCGACCCCTCGAATTTCTGGATACTTCTCAAGAATCCAATTCACGAGCGACACCGGTTCATTGGCCTCGGTCGGGTGAACGAGGAGTCCGGCCGGCTTTTCAACGACGACATATTCCGGGGTATCGGCGACGACCGCGACGCCATACTCGTCAGTATTCTCTCTATCGGCGAGCCTCACACCCTCCTCTTTCTTCGCTTCATCCCTGATCTCGATCGCACTGGCGCGATTCAGCGGATCGCCCGGTTTTTTTGGTAACTGGCCGCCGACCGTCACACGTCCTGATCGGATCAGCTTTTGCACCTGCGCCCGACTGACCCCAATCTCTTGAGATAAAAAAATATCGAGGCGGATGCCTTTGGTTTCTGGAGTTGGATTGAATGTTATTTTATTTGACACAGAAAGACAAAATAAAGTACTGTAGGCCAGGATGGACTCGAACCATCGACCCCGGCGTTATAAGCGCCGTGCTCTAACCAACTGAGCTACTGGCCCATCTCGAATGTCTCGTATCATAGCGAAATTTGGCAAAAAAATCAAGATGTGCATGGGTTGAAGCGGGATATGAATCATAGTATACTGCCTGTATATGGCCCCACAAATT
>CAYHTX010000112.1:0-4592 GCA_964359615.1 uncultured Gammaproteobacteria bacterium
GATCGTTTCGCGCGAGATCGGCGTGCCGTGTATGGTAGGCACGAGAAATGCGCGCAAACTCATGAAAACCGGCCAGCCGGTAACCGTGAGCTGTGCCGAAGGTGAAGAAGGCTATGTTTACAAGGATATTTTGCCGTTTGAAGTCAAAAAAACCGAGATTAAGCCGGCGGAAAAGACGAAGACCAAGATCATGATGAACGTCGGCGATCCGGATAATGCCTTTGCGCTGTCGTTTCTCCCGAGCGACGGGGTCGGCCTCGCGCGCGAGGAATTCATTTTTACGAATTTTATTCGGATTCATCCACTGGCCTTGATTCATTATAAAGATTTGAAGGATAAAGCCGCTAAGAAAAAGATTGCCGACATAACACGGGGCTATATAAATAAGTCGGATTATTGTGTCGACAAACTCGCCGAAGGAATTGCTCGGATTGCAGCCGCGTTTTATCCGCATGAGGTCATTATTCGTTTTAGCGATTTTAAGACCAATGAGTACGCGACGCTGATCGGCGGGAAAGAATTTGAACCCAAGGAGGAAAATCCCATGCTCGGCTGGCGCGGCGCATCGCGCTATTATTCGAAAGAATATCGGGAGGGATTTCGGCTCGAGTGCGAGGCGATTAAAAAGGTCCGGAACGACTGGGGCATGAAGAACGTGATCATGATGGTCCCGTTTTGCCGCACGCCCCACGAAGGCGAACAAGTGCTCAAAACCATGGCCGAATTTGGACTCCAACAAGGCGATAATGGACTCAGGGTGTATGTCATGTGCGAGATTCCGTCGAATGTCGTCCTCGCTGAAGATTTTGCGAAGCTCTTTGACGGGTTTTCGATTGGATCAAATGATTTGACCCAGCTCACGCTTGGCGTTGACCGAGATTCGCCGCTCGTGGCCCATGTCTACGATGAAAATAATCTGGCTGTCAAAACCTTGATTCGTGATGTCATTCGTGTGGCCCATGCCCATAAACGCAAAATTGGCATCTGCGGCCAGGCGCCGTCGGATTATCCTGATTTCGCGGAATTTTTAGTGCGAGAGGGGATTGATAGCATCTCGCTGAACCCCGATACCGTGATTGCAACGCGCGAGCGAATCGCGTATGTCGAAAAGACACTCGGGAAGACAGGCAAGAAAACGCATAGCGGCGCTTTGAGTCTTGTCGCGACAGTTGGCATGATGGCGGCGCTTCTCATCGGCGTTGGCGCAGGATGTGCCGATACAGCTGATGCGCGCCGCGCGTTTGAGCAGCCAGTCGCTGAAGTCTCGCCGGCCGTGCTCCGTGACCGCCTTCTTCAAAAAGCGCAGGCAGATATGGATCGGGTGAGGGCCGAAGAAACGGCCAGGCGTGAGGCACAGATGACGACGATCCACGAAACAACCTTTGGCGGGTTTACTGTTTCGTATCCGAGTGCGTGGCTGCTTGAGCATTGGGAGAATGGTCTCAGCCTGAAAAGTCCTGGTAGTCCTCTGCAGGTCGTCAGTATCTTTAAACAACGAATAGCGAGCTCGGTGCCTGATAACAGGAAGCAGCCGATCACGATCGGCGGCCGCGAGGGTTTGCGTTATGAGCAGCCGACGGACGAGGGATTTACACTCCAGATTATCGAGGTGGAGATGGGTCGGTGGAATACGGTCGAACTCCAGGGCAGTGGAGAAGAATTTGAAAGGATTATTTCGACATTGGCGTTTGATCCGTCATAGGAGTCAGGCGTTTCAAGAAAAAAATATTGGCCGCTTCGTTGCTCTCCATACATTGGAGATTTTTTTTGTACGTGTTCCTGAGGATAGGGACACAATGCCACGGAGACAGAGGTGTCTTCAAATACAAAAAACCGTTCACACCCCCTACTTTTGCGCCGAAATCACTCGGGCACGAGCAGGGAAAAGGCGAACGGTTTTTTTTGAATTGACCCTTACCAGGTGTTATTTATTTAATGCGCCTCTGGTGGCAGGTCCGACAATCCCGAGCTGGGTAATGCCGTTGGCTTTTTGGAAGTCTTTGACTGCCTGCTGGGTGGCGGGTCCATAGACGCCGTTCGGCGTGATGGTTTTTGAGAAGAAACCGAGCGTCTGCAGTCTTGTCTGGAGTTCTTTGACTTCCGAGCCGGATGATCCTCGCGCGAGATTTTTGGTGAAGGTATACCCGGTTGATACGGCAGTCGCTACCGGCGCAGTCGGTGCTGCTACGGGTTGTGTCGCTGGTACCGGGGCCGCCGGTGCAGGAGTTCCTCCAGCCCCATTCAGAGCGGCTCGCGTACCCGGGCCGACAAACCCGACTTGTGCCAGGCCATTTTTTGCCTGGAATTTTTTGACCGATTCAGCCGTCGTTGGACCGAAGTTGCCGTTTGGCTTCACGGTCGCCGGGAAAAAGCCGAGTTCTTGTAGCCGCATCTGCAGCTGCTTGACTTCATCTCCGGAAGAGCCACGTCGCAGTTGGCTTTTGAACGTGTATGATGGGGCGGCGGGGGCGGGGATAGCGACTGGCTCGGTTGTGACGACTGGATTGGTAGTCACCGGGGCTGGCGTCGTGACGGGCTCTGTGGTTGCCGTGGGAGCGGGAGAGGTGGTCGGCGTCGTCCCGCCACCGCCTGAAGGGGCAGAGGCCGCCGTGCAGGCATTCATGGTTACGGTCGACGTGACGGTATTTGAATCAACTGCGCTCGTTGTGCCTTTGACGGTAAAGGTGTAGCTCGAGCCGCAGGTGAGACTGCCCATGGAGTGCGTTTGAGTTGAGACCGAAGCGGTCCCTCCGGTTGTGACGTTCGTCACGGTATATGAGGTCGAACCTCCGCTCCAGGCGAGTGCGACATCGGTTTGGCTGCTCGCGGTCACGGAAAAATTCCGGATACATACGTCCCCGATATTCACGGTCACGGTTTGACTGGTCGTGGTTGAGAGTGACAATGTTGATGAGCTCGAGCCGCACGTCATCGTGGCGATGGCCGGGCTCGCCATGAGCGCCCGCCGGTCGTTCGAGAACATGGTGATCGATGAGCCGTTTTCGAGGCCAACGCTGAGCGACGTCGTATTCACGGTCAGCGATCCGACGTTCGACGAGCTGGTGATCGTGAGATTGGTCGAGCCAACGCCGTCGGTGAAAGACAGAATCGCGTCCCCGGTAAACTGGACATCGTCATACGCTGCGTACACCGCCGGCACGAGGAGGAGTCCCAGCGCGATGATCGCGAGTGGTAAAAGTAATCTTTTCATATAGGTGAAAAGGTACCTTACCCTTAGTGTTGCCAGACATCAGCTCTCCAGGTGTAGTTGCCGAGGGTAATGGCGGCAACGGTTGGGTTACAGACGCGGATGGCGACCGTATCAGTTGTCGAGGCAAAGGCGCTCCAGACGAGATTCGGGGTGACAGCAGCGCTAGGGGAAACGAACACCATGTCGCCGGCTGAGGTACTCGTGACGACCAGCGTATAGTTGGTGCAAGGAGTACTCGTTGTAATGGATGAGCCGGTAATGAAAGCCGAACCCGAGAGCATGCGCTTGAAGGTCGCGCCTGAGGTGTTACCGAATTTGATCGTACTTGAGACGCCATCGCCGATCGTAATGACGTTCCCTGTGCCTGTATCTGTTCCGGTACCGATGTTGATCGTGGTCGTGCCAGTGCCAGTGCCGAGGTTGAGGGTGTTAGCGGCGCTGCTTGAGGCGACCGTGATCGCTCCGGTTTGCGCTGTGCCGCCGATCCTGATGGTAGCGGCTGCGGTCGGTGTAAACGCAATGTTGCCGGTGCCAGATTGGATGGTAAGCGACGATGCGCCAGTCGTCGAGCCGAGGGTCACCGTTTGTGTGCCGCCAGTTCCGAGATTGACGACATTTGCTGCTCCGGCACCAGTGCCTAGGTTGATCGTCGTCGTGCCGGTACCAGTACCAAGGTTGAGCGTTACTGCACCGCTACTAGATGCCATCGTGATAGCGCCGGTCTGGGCAGTGTTACCAATCGTAATCGTACCAGCCGCGACTGGGGTGATAGCAATATTGCCTGTGCCAGACTGTAGGGTCAATGACGATGCGCCAGTGGTTGATCCGAGAGTCACGGTTTGAGTCCCTCCGGTTCCGAGGTTAACGACGTTCGCTGCCCCGGCCCCGGTTCCAAGGTTAATAGTCGTAGTGCCGGTTCCGGTACCAAGGTTGAGGGTTACTGCACCGCTACTAGACGCCATCGTAATGGCTCCAGTTTGCGCTGTGTTGCCGATCGTGATGGTGCCAGCTGCTACAGGCGTGATGGCGATATTTCCGGTGCCTGACTGGAGGGTGAGCGAAGATGCAGCGCTCGTTGAGCCAAGTGTTACTGTTTGAGTTCCTCCGGTTCCAAGATTCACTACATTTGCTAAACCAGCTCCGGTTCCGAGGTTAATGGTCGTTGTGCCAGTTCCGGTACCAAGATTCATCGTGATCGCTCCACTACTCGACGCCATGGTGATGGCTCCCGTCTGAGCTGAACCGCCAACCGTGATGGTCCCAGCCGTGGTTGGCGTGAGACTGATCGCCGTGACAGCGGTTGACGAGCCGCCGAGTGTGATTGACGTTGATGTCGTCGAGCCGATCGTTGGTTTACCAAAGATCGCATACCAGTCAATTT